>JAPLSD010000074.1 GCA_026398835.1 Pseudomonas sp. | reverse complement strand
CTGGCCCGCGAGTCACCGCGAGTGCGCAACTCGGTGGAGTTTTTACCCAAGCCACTGAGCGAAAACAGCCTGCACATTCTGGTCAGCCTGAAGAACCCTGAGCATCAACAGATCGTCGCCGGTTTCGACCGGGAGATAGCGGCGATGAAAGCGGATGGCAGTTATGACCGGTTACTGAGGCAGCATGGGATGTAGGAACGATTTGTGATCCTGCTCATTCCTCGCTCGTGCCTTTGATCAGATGCGCCGCCAACGTCCGCAAGGGGCCGAGTTGAGTTGGCGGCAGATCAGTGCCAGTTGGGTTTGTACCAGCCGTTGGCCTTCATCGATTTCATCGGGCATCTGTTCCAGCTCATTGGCGAGCGCCTCCTCCTCATCGCTCTGAATCGCGATCGGCAATTTGCTCGCCAGTCCCTGAGCGATTTCGTCGATGCTCGCCGCCAGTCTGACCCCCGCGCCGTCGATCAAATGCTCGCGCACCTCGCTTGGTAACTGGGTTTCTCGGTGGGCACCGAGGCCCGACAGGTAGCTGAGCAAGGTGTGGGAGAGCACCAGAAAGCGGAAACCGACGTCGGCTTCCTTCCGAAAATGCCCCGGCTCCATCAGCATGTTGGCCAGGGTGGTCGACAGCGCCGCATCGGCGTTGTGGGCGTTGCGCCGGGCCAGGCGATACGCCAGATCGTCACTTTTGCCTGCGGCGTATTGCTGCATGATTTGCCGCAGATAGACGCTGTTGCAGGTCAGGGTATTGGCCAGCACTTTGTTCAAGCGTCGACCTTGCCAGTCCGGCAGGAAGAGGAACACCGCCAGGCCCGCGATCAAGCTGCCGAGCAAGGTATCGAGCAGTCGTGGCAGGAATAGCCCATAACCATCGCCGACCTGGTTGAAGCAGAACAGCACCATCAAGGTGATCGCCGCGGTGGCCAGGGTGTAACGGGTGGTGCGGTTGATAAAGAACACCACCCCGGCAGCGATGGCGAACAGCGACTGGATCAAGGGGCTCGGGAACAGATCGAACAGCGCCCAGGCCATGGTCAAGCCGATCGCCGTGCCGATGATCCGCTGGCCAAGCTTGCGCCGGGTCGCGCCGTAGTTCGGTTGGCAGACGAACAGTGTGGTGAGGATGATCCAGTAACCCTGGGACGGGTGAATCAAATGCACCATGCCGTAGCCGATGCTCAGCGCCAGGGGCAAACGCAGGGCGTGACGGAACAGCAGCGACGTCGGTGTCAGCTGGGTGCGCAGGCGGGTCCAGACATCCTTGAGGTTGCGCGGCGAACGGTCCAGCAGGCTGCTGTCGGTCGCTTCGGCCAGGGTATCCGGGTTACTCGCATCGCTAATCAGCCGGTCGAGGGTGCCAAGGTTCGCGGCTAACGCGCGCAAAGAACGCAGCAGGCCACGCCAGGCCGGATTGCTCTGGATGCGCAGGTGTTCGAGAGAGGCGTGCAAGTCGCTCAGTGCTTCGGCGAAGCTGGCGTCATACACAAACGGCTGGCGCAACTGGATCGTCTCCGCCAGCTCCCGGCAGGCCTTGCCTTGTTGGCGCAGCAGGCGCTGACAACGGAACAGCACGTCGCTGTGGAAAAAGGCTTCGGCCAGCGCGTTGTAGGGGTAATGGGAAGAGCTGGCACGTTCGTGGATGTCTTGAGCGAGGAAGTACAGTTTCAGGTAGCGGCTGACTTTCGAGCCCGGCCGGCCATTGCCGACCCGGTGCAGGATAATTTCCTTGGCGGCGTTGAGCGCTGCGACGACCCGGCCGTTTTGCTGGGCCAATTCCAGACGCCGCGCCTCGACGTCCATCTGCCGGATCGGCTCGAACAGCGACGACTTCAGCTTCAGGTAATACCCCAGCTCCCGGAACAATCGGGCCAGGCTCTGTTGCACTGGCTGGTTGGAAAACAGTGCCTGCCACACCACCGATAGCAGTCCATACCAGGCGGCACCGGCCACCAGCAGCACCGGCTCATGCCAGAAGTCGGTGACCGCACCGCCGCGCTGGTCCACGCCGATCATGGTGTAGACCGAGAGAATCAGCGTTGCTGACGCAATCGCCCCATAGCGCTCGCCCAAGGCACCGAGCATGGTCAGGCCGAAACTGGCGAGCGCCAGGGCAGTTACAAAGATCAGCGGGTAGGGGAATAACAGCTCGACAGAAAGTGCCGCGACGCTGAAGCAGACCAGAGTCACGGCCAAAGCATTCAGGCGACCTTGCCAACTGTCGTCGGTCTCGGCCAGGGCGCTGGCGATAATCCCCAGGAATAACGGGATCAGCAGACCCATTTCATCCTGGTACCAACACAGTGCCATGCTGCCGGTCAGGGCGATGAACACCCGCACGCTGTAGCTGAATTTATCCAACGCCCAGAGGCGACGCAGAGACTGACGAAACGAGGTCGATGACATGAAGTGCGAGGGCCTTCCGGGGCAATGCAGCTAAATTGAGCCAGTAATGACGACGACGCAATGGCGTCGATCACATCTGACAGCAAAATCTGTTCCGTCCATG
>JAPLSD010000635.1 GCA_026398835.1 Pseudomonas sp. | reverse complement strand
TGGCAAGTGCAGTTCTGGCCGGACAAGAAGAATCTGGTTGGCCGTCAGGTCGAGCAACTGGTGACCGCGCAGCCGCAGATCGATGCCGCCGCTCTGGCCAAATCCAGCGTTGTGGTGCAAGGCCTTTCGGCCTATGAATACGTTCTGTTCGACAGCAAGGTCGACATGGCCTACAACGCTCAGAAAGCGCGCTACTGCCCACTGCTCAAAGCGATTGGCGAACGCCAGAAAGTCCTCGCCGAAGAGATCCTGTCACGCTGGAACACCAACGACGGCATGCTCGCGCAGATGAGTAAATTCCCAAATCAGCGTTACGCCGATTCACACGAAGCCATCGCCGATCTGCTGCGGGTTCAAGTGACCGCACTGGACACCCTGAAGAAAAAACTCGGCACGCCAATGGGTCGCCAGACCAAGGGCATCCCACAGCCGTTTCAGGCCGATGCCTGGCGCAGCCATTCCTCGCTGAAAAGCATGGAAGCCAGCCTCGCTGCCGCCCAGACCGTTTGGGTAGGCGTCGACAACAAGGGCCTGCGCGGCCTCTTGCCGGCCGAGCAAAAGCCATTGGCTGACAAGATCGACGCGGCCTACGCAGCTTCCTTGAAGCTGTTCGCCAGCAACCAGCGCTCACTGACCGAGATGCTGGCCGACGACGCCGGTCGCCAGCAACTCAGCGATCTCTACGACAGCCTCAATGTCGTCCATCGCCTGCACGAAGGTGAATTGGCCAAGGCGCTGGGCATCCAACTGGGCTTCAACGCCAACGACGGTGACTGATGAGGGTTAGCTCCATGCTGCGACGTCAGGTTCTGACTTTAGGCAGTTTGCTATTTGGCGCAGTGACGCTGGGCGGCTGGACGCTGTTTCGGCAGAAGGACAAAAGTCCTCTGCTGCTCTCGGCGCGGGACGATGGCGATGGCCAGCACTATGCCGTCGGTTATCGTCTGGACGGCACTCAGGTGTTTGCCACTCGGGTCGGTCAGCGTTGCCATGACATCATCAATCATCCGACGCTGCCGATTGCGCTGTTTGTTGCTCGTCGCCCGGGAACCGAGAGTTACCTGATCAATCTGCGGGACGGCGCTTTATTGCAGACCGTTGTCTCCCAGCCGAACCGTCATTTCTACGGTCACGCGGTGATTCACAAGAGCGGCGACTGGCTCTACGCCACTGAAAACGACACCACTGATCCGGGTCGCGGCCTGCTCGGCGTGTACAGGTTCGAAGGTGAGCGGCTGGTGCACAGCGGGGAGATTTCCACCCACGGCATCGGACCGCATCAGGTGTCGTGGATGCCCGACGGTGAAACCCTGGTGGTGGCCAATGGTGGTATCCGTACCGAAGCCGAAAGCCGGGTCGAGATGAACCTCAATGCCATGCAGCCAAGCCTGGTGCTGATGCAGCGCGACGGCACGTTACTGAGCAAGGAAACCCTCGCCCAGCAGATGAACAGCGTGCGCCATCTGGGTATTGCCAGTGACGGCACCATTGTCGCCGGTCAACAGTTCATGGGCGATGCCCACGAATCCTCGGAGCTGCTGGCGATCAAACGCCCAGGTCAACCTTTCGTGGCGTTTCCGGTTGCCGAGCACCAGCTACAGGCGATGGGGCACTACACCGCCAGCGTCGCGATACACAGC
>JAPLSD010000559.1 GCA_026398835.1 Pseudomonas sp. | reverse complement strand
CACGCAAAAAACCATCTGGAAACACAAGAACGGCACCGTGCGTGACAGCGCGCCGGTTCCAATCCCACTGAGCATGGGTGTGCCAAGCCTGGGCGGGACCTTCACCACCGCCGGTGGCGTTGCCTTCCTCAGCGGCACCCTCGACCAGTACTTGCGCGCCTACGACGTGAAAAACGGCAAGCAGCTGTGGGAAGGTCGCCTGCCAGCAGGCGCCCAAACCACACCCATGACTTACACCGGCAAGGACGGCAAGCAATACGTGCTGGTCGTTGCTGGCGGTCACGGCTCGTTGGGTACCAAACAGGGCGACTACGTGCTGGCGTACAAACTGCCGGATTAAGGGTTACCCGCAACAGCTGCCGAAAGCAGACCGGGTGAAACCCGGTTTGCCAAGGCAAAAAAATGCCCCGACTCGTCGGGGCATTTTTTATGGCTGATCAGGCCAGCTTTTTGTGCCGTACCCGATGTGGCTGGGCGGCCGCTTCGCCGAGGCGCTTCTTGCGGTCGGCTTCGTACTCGGTGTAGTTGCCCTCGAAGAACACTGCTTGCGAGTCGTCTTCGTACGCCAGGATGTGAGTGGCCACGCGGTCAAGGAACCACCGATCGTGAGAGATCACAATGGCGGCGCCCGGGAAGTCGAGCAAGGCTTCTTCCAGTGAACGCAAGGTTTCGACGTCGAGGTCGTTGGACGGTTCGTCGAGCAGCAGAACGTTGGCGCCCTCTTTCAGGGTCAGCGCCAGGTGCAAGCGACCACGCTCACCACCGGACAGGTCCTTGACGAACTTCTGTTGATCGCCGCCCTTGAAGTTGAAACGACCGACGTAGGTGCGCGACGGGATTTCATAGTTGCCGATACGGATCACATCGGAACCATCGGAAACCGCCTGGAACACCGATTTGCTGCCGTCCAGGTCTTCGCGGCTCTGATCCACACAAGCCAGCTGCACGGTTTCACCGACTTCAATAGTGCCGGAGTCCGGTTGTTCCTTGCCCATCAGCATGCGGAACAGGGTCGACTTACCGGCACCGTTACCGCCGATCACGCCGACGATCGCGCCTTTAGGCATGGAGAACGACAGGTTGTCGATCAGCACGCGATCGCCATAACCCTTGGAAACGTTCTTGAATTCGATGACCTTGTCGCCCAGACGCGGACCGGCCGGGATGTAGATCTCGTTGGTTTCGCTGCGCTTCTGGAATTCCTGCGATTGCATTTCTTCGAAGCGTTGCAGACGAGCCTTGGATTTCGACTGACGGGCCTTGGCGCCTTGGCGCACCCATTCCAGCTCGTCTTTCATGGCCTTCTCGTGGGCCGACTGCTGCTTGGATTCCTGGGCCAGACGATTGGACTTGGCTTCCAGCCAACCCGAATAGTTGCCCTCGTAAGGAATACCGGCGCCGCGGTCGAGTTCGAGGATCCAGCCAGCGACGTTGTCCAGGAAGTACCGGTCGTGCGTGATCGCAACCACGGTGCCCGGGAAGTCGTGGAGGAAATGCTCCAGCCAGGCCACGGAATCGGCGTCCAGGTGGTT
>JAPLSD010000239.1 GCA_026398835.1 Pseudomonas sp. | reverse complement strand
CTGGCCAAGTCGGCATGGCGTTGCAAAGTGGCATACTCGTGATAATCGAGACCGGCCCGGCGCAGGCGTTTATCGTCCATCTCGAAGCCCAGCGGTTCGATCAAATGCAGGTGGCAGCCACTGTTGGCGCACAGCCTGATAACGTTGCCGGTATTCGGCGGAATTTCTGGTTGAAAAAGGATGACGTGAAACATGCACGGCTCCGAAGGTAAAGATGGACTGCATTCTACGCCGGAAGAAGACCCACGGCCGAAGCTATTCCCGAAGGTGCTCGGCGCGATGGCCATTTTCGGTGTGATGGTGGGGCTGATGATCGGTCGTCTGACGGCACCTGAGCCTACTGAGCTGCAGCAGGTGGAGGTTGCCGCTGACGGTTTGGTGGTGTGGTTCAACAATGAGCCGAAGATCCACGGTGAGCCTATCGACGGGACCGTCGCGCTGTTGTTCGATGCGACGGGCAAGGCGCAGAAAGGTCAGTTGAAGGTCAACGACAAGGACGTGAACTGGCGGGTGCGTTTGAGTGATGGGGGCTTGTTGCTGACGCTGGTGGCGGCCCGGCCATTACATGGCGAGTGGGCTGGCGCTGAGGTCGATGACCGCTGGCGGCTGGAGATCCATCTCCGGGAGCAATAAAAGAGGGAATCCCCGGCCTGCCTGTACCAAGGTTCCCAAAACGGGATGGGGCTCGTCGCTGTGAGCGTGATGAGCCCCGGAGTAAAGAGGGAATCCCCGGCCTGCCTGTACCAAGGACCCCAAAACGGGATGGAGCTCGTCGCTGTGAGCGTGATGAGCCCCGGTGTAAAAGAGGGGAATCCCCGGCCTGCCTGTACCAAGGTCCCCGAAACTGGGTTGTGATTAGGTTATTGCAGGGGGCGTGCCAGTTTTGGGTGAGTCGAGTTGAAAACTCTTTGAATGTCGCTGAAAGCCCCGTATTTCGGGGCTTTTGCGTTTTAGGGGATTTTGTTTTCGGAGAGGAAATCTGAATTTTTCAGGTTTGATTGCCGCTTGATCGCAGTTCACAATGCATTGAGGCAGTGCACGCACACCATTGCGGTGCACGAAAGCTCGCGATGATCGTTCCCACGCGGGAGTGGGAACGATCGGGTTGCTTTAGCCCTCATCCCCCTCGTCATCATCCCCACCATCGACCTTCATCCCCAGCTCTTTGATCTTGCGGGTCAAGGTATTGCGGCCCCAACCCAGCAACACGGCGGCGTCGCGGCGGCGGCCGGCGGTGTGTTTGAGGGCGGTTTCGATCATGATCCGCTCGAAGCTCGGGACGGCACTGTCAAGCAGGCTCGACTGGCCGCGTGCCAGCGCCTGATCGGCCCATTGGCGTAGCGCCTGCTCCCAGTTGGTCACTGGTGCAGAATCTTGCGGCAGGTTCAACAGCTCCGGTGGCAGGTCGCTGATATGCACTTCGCGACCCGAAGCCATCACCGTGATCCAGCGGCAGGTGTTCTCCAGTTGGCGCACGTTGCCGGGCCACGGCAGGTTTTTCAGGTATTCCTCGGTTTCGGTCTTCAGCAGTTTTGGCTCGACCGCCAGTTCTTGCGCAGCGCGGGCGAGGAAGTGCTTGGCCAGGGTCGGAATGTCTTCGCGGCGATCCGACATCCGGGGGATATGGATGCG
>JAPLSD010000443.1 GCA_026398835.1 Pseudomonas sp. | reverse complement strand
GGACGCACCAGCAGGTTGCAGATGAAACCCAGCACCAGCAGGCCCGCGAGGATGTACAAGGTAATGTCGTAAGCCGCAGCGCGCTCGACGCCGATGCTCAGCTGATACTCACGCAGGTAGTTCACCAGCACCGGACCGAGCACGCCGGCAGCCGCCCAGGCAGTGAGCAGACGACCATGGATCGCACCGACCATTTGCGTGCCGAACAGGTCCGCCAGGTAAGCCGGAACCGTTGCAAAACCGCCGCCGTACATCGACAGGATGATGCAGAACGC
Organism: Pseudomonas sp.; assembly: GCA_026398835.1. Lineage (GTDB taxonomy): Bacteria > Pseudomonadota > Gammaproteobacteria > Pseudomonadales > Pseudomonadaceae > Aquipseudomonas. Next base: position 2,575 of record JAPLSD010000443.1, on the reverse strand, counting down.
CGCAACGAACAGCGCGATGTTGCCCAGATGACCGAGGTTCGGAATCATTGCGTACAGCGCAAAACCCAGGGCGAAGAACACGAAGTAAGTGTTTTTACGGCCCAGATAGTCCGAGAAGGTCGCCCAGAAGAAACGTCCACCGATGTTGAACAGGCTCAGCAATCCGGTAAAACCAGCCGCGATGACCGCGATCTGCCCCAACTGAGCAGCGTCCAACTGGCCGAATGCCAGACCATTGCCGAGCAACTTACCGGCGAAGACTTCCTGCAACAGCGGCGAAGCCATGCCCAGGATGCCGATACCGGCGGATACGTTCAGGCACAGCACCAGCCAGACCAGAATGAACTGCGGGGTTCTCCACGCAACGCTAACGTGAACATGGCGATGAGTGATCATCGAGTTGGCAGTTTTTTTCACCGGAGCAGCCCAGCCTTCAGGCTTCCAGCCAGTTGGCGGAACGCGATAGGACAGCGCGCCACCGATCATGAACACAAAGTAAACCGCTGCCATCACCAGGAAGCTTTGCCACACGCCGACGCCGTTTGGCGAAGCGAAGTGCCCCATCAAGGCTGCCGCCAGCGGAGCACCCACCATCGCGCCGCCACCGAAACCCATGATCGCCATGCCCGTCGCCATGCCGCGCTTGTCCGGGAACCACTTGATCAGCGTCGAGACCGGCGAGATATAACCCAACCCCAGCCCGATACCACCAATGACCCCAGAACCGATCCACATCAGCCAGATCTGGTGGGTGTAGATGCCCAATGCAGAAATCACCAGGCCGCCGCACCAGCACAACGCCGAAACGACGCCAGCCTTACGTGGACCGGCATGTTCCAGCCAACCGCCCCAAATGGCTGCAGAACAGCCGAGGAAGATGAAGAACAACGTAAAAATCCAGCCGAGCATGGAAATCGGCCAGTCACACTTGGCCGAAAAGACTTGTGCGATAAAGCTCATGTCCGTCGAGCACGCCATTGCAGCAGTCACACCCAAGGCTTTGGACAGCGGCAACCAGAACACCGAGAAGCCATAGGCCATACCGATGCACAAGTGGATGGCCAGAGCGGCCGGTGGTACCAGCCAACGGTTGAAACCGGGCCGGGCGATGATGCGTTCTTTAGACAGGAACGCAGGCTGGGCGGCGATAATGCGCGCCTCGGTGCTAGTGCTCATTCGTGTTTCCCCAATTATTAATAGCGTCCGCCAGCCACCCTCCACCCACAGCCTTAGTGCACGCAGGCATGACCGTTTTATCGGGCGAAGCTTCTAGGGCGCGACATCAAGTCGCAGAAGGACGGACGAACTGCGAAAGGTTACCATTTGCTCGTGACAGAAAAACCAAACTGATATCACCTTTCTGTGTCATCTGTTCTCGTATCGCTCAAGGAAATCCCATGCCCATCGTTGTCGAGTCGCTGAACGAAGCAACCCATCAAGATCAGCAGGACCTGCAGAAGATCTATCGCGACGCCCCGGACTGGCTGTTCGCGCCCTTCAAAGATGACCTGCACCTGATCGAAAGCAACTTGCACGACGGCACCCTGATCGCCGGGCGCTTCAATGATCGACTGTTGGGTGCCGCGCGCCTGCAACGGGCCCCAGACGTCTGGCACCTGTCCCAATTGTGCGTACGAAAAATCACCCGGCGCCGCGGTGTGGCCGAGCGCCTGGTGAGCGAAGCACAAAAAATGGCTGAACAGCAGGGCGCAAAACTGCGTCTACTGGCACCTGCCGGACACCTGGAAGCGCAGGCACTGGCAGCCAAGCTGCACCTGCCGCTGGATGTGATCTAGACGCGATCCGTGACCAGCCGTCAGGTTCTGAGCGCTATACTCCCCGGCTAAATACGAATTCGACACACTACAAGGACTCGCCCATGAAAGCGTTTGGCAAAATCCTGGGTCTGGTAATTCTCGGGCTGTTGCTGATTATTGTGGCTCTGGGCTTCGCCTTGACCCACCTCTTCGATCCCAACGACTACAAAGACGAGATTCGCCAGATTGCCCGCAACAGGGCCCATATTGAGCTGACGCTTAATGGCGATATTGGTTGGAGCCTGTTCCCCTGGCTTGGCCTGGAACTGCATGAGGCCACCGTTGCGACCCTGACCAACCCGACCCAACCTTTCGCCGACCTGCAAATGCTCGGTCTGTCGGTACGAGTCCTGCCGCTGTTGCGCCGCGAAGTGCAGATGAGCGATGTCCGCGTCGAAGGGCTGAACCTGCGCCTGAGTCGCAACAAGGACGGCCACGGCAACTGGGAAGATATTGGCAAGGTCGCGCCCGTGGCCACACCCTCTGACAGCAGCGCTCCAGCGCCCACTGAGCCGGTGCCCGCTACGCCCTCAGCGCCCGATAAATCGGCCCAGCCGATCCGCCTGGACATCGACAGCCTGACCGTGAACAACGCTCGTGTTGAATACTTCGATGAGCAGAATGGCAAGCAATTCAGCGCCGAAAGCATCCAGCTGAGTACCGGGCCGGTGCATGACGCAACGAACATCCCGGTCAAACTGACCGCGTTCCTGGGCAGCAATCAGCCCGTGTTGCGCGTCAGGACCGAACTCAACGGC
>JAPLSD010000614.1 GCA_026398835.1 Pseudomonas sp. | reverse complement strand
TTGGCCCGCACGACCGACATGGGAATAACCGCAATTCTCGGTCATGCCATAGACCTCCAGCACATCCAGACCAAGCTTCTGGTACCACTCAAGCAAGGTCTGCGGCACTGGCGCGGCACCGGACAAGGCAATGCGCAAGGCGTCCAGCCCCAACCCGGCGAGCACTTTATGCCCAACCCACCGGCCAATGATCGGCAAGCCCAACAGGAAATCCAGGCGTTTGGCGGGCATCTTGCTGTACACCCCCATCTGGAACTTGGTCCATATCCGCGGCACGCCAAACAGCGCGGTAGGCCGAGCGCGCTTCAGGTCGGTGAGGAAGGTGTCCAGGCTCTCGGCAAAGAACACCGTTTGCCCCGTATAGATCGAGGCCAGTTCGACGAACATGCGCTCAGCGACATGGCACAGCGGCAGGTAGGACAGCAACCGATCCGACTCCCCCAGACCAAACAGTTGCGTACCGTGGGTCGTGGCGAAACCGAGATTGCCAAAGCTATGCATCACGCCCTTGGGCAATCCGGTGGTACCCGAGGTGTAAATGATCGTCGCCAGTTGCGAGGCCACAGGCAGTGGGTCGTCCTGAATGGGTGAACTGCGCTGCAGGTCGGCCCAGCTGTAATCGAATACTCCCTTGGGACATAGCGGCAGGCTGATGGTCGGCAAGTCGGGCCTGACCCCAGGCGCCATGCCCGGCCAGTCATCCAGTTTGCCGATAAACACCAGAGCCGACTCTGAATGCTCGAGCACCTGGGACACCGAGTCAGCGCTCAGGTTGGGATACAGCGGCACGGAGACATGACCAGCCATCCAGATCGCCAGGTCAGCGATAATCCAGTGCGCACAGTTTTTTGAAATAATTGCGATGTGGCTGCCTTGCGGCAGCTCCCGTGCGCGAAGCCAGTGGGCTGCGCAGCGGGACTGATGGCCAACATCGGACCAACTCAGGGTTTCGACCTGCCCGCCACCCAGCGGCTGGACCAGAAAACGTTGACGGGGATGACGAGCTTCACGCTCGTAGAACAGGTCCAGCGGCAAACGAAAAGTGCGAGACATACGACCCCCTCCCTTTTTGTTTTATATGGAGGCAAGCGTAGTCAACCAAGCAGTTGCTTGGTTGACTATTTCGCAGGGTATTGGTGGTGTTGCACAGAAAAAAATCGCAGGCTCAACGGAGCTCAGTCATCAACCCCGCCAGCGGCCATTCGCCTTCCAGCTCGGCCAGGCCGGCGGTGCCCACCCGCTGCAGTTCGCGCCAGTGACCGTGTTGCAGATAGGCAATCAGGTTGCTGACCAGCGGGTTATGGCTGACCAGCAGTACGTTGTCCAACGAGTCGAGCTCATCCACCACCGCCGGCGGATCGTTGTCGGGAGACAGCCACTTCACGGTGCGGACCTCAGGCTCGAAGCCCAGGGCTTCGCGCACCAATTGCGCGGTCTGCTGCGCCCGAGTGTAAGGGCTGGCGTAGATTGCGCTGATCGGTTGGCCGATCAGCTGCGCAGCGCTGCTCAGCACTTCCTTGCGGCCATTCTCGGTCAGGTTACGCTCGGCATCACTGCTGGCGTGGGGCTCGGCTTCACCGTGACGCAGCACCCAGAGCTTCATAGCTTCGGCTCCTCATCCCGTACCGGGTGCGGTGCAGGCGGTACGGCATGCGGCGCTTCGCCTTCGGGCGTGCGCGGGGTCGGCCAATCGGCGAATGGCCAGGGTTTCTGGTCACTGTGAAAACTGCCGAAGCGACCGATCTGCGCCAGGAACTGGCTCAGGCTGTCGCCGAAGTTCATCAGGCTGGCACTCGGCGCACCATAGATCAGCCGGTAAATGAGTTGCACCAGCACCACAGCACCGAGGATGAACTGTGCCACTTGCCAGACCAACACGTACACCAGCATCCACAGTACGCGCAGCAAAATGGATTCGTATTTGGCTTCGTTCTTGGAATCGTTCATGTCTCGCTCCTTGTCGTGCTTAGTTGAAACCACTGGTGGAGATAAAATCTACATCAGTTTTCGGCTCGCCGCGCATCAACAACTCGATGACCTGGTTGAGCGTGCGCCCTTCGAACAAAATCGCATGTAGCCCGGCGACCAGCGGCATGTAGACACCCACCTCCTGAGCTTTGACCTTGAGTACCTTAAGAGTGTTCACCCCCTCGGCAACTTCGCCAAGACGGGTCACTGCATCTTCCAGACTCAACCCCTGCCCCAGGGCAAAACCCACTTGATAGTTGCGGCTTTTGGGTGACGAACAGGTGACGATCAAATCGCCGACCCCGGCCAGGCCAAGAAAGGTCATGGGGTTTGCACCCTGACTGACCGCGAAACGGGTCATCTCCGCCAATGCCCGAGTGATCAACATGCTCTTGGTGTTTTCACCCATGCCCAATGCCACGGCCATGCCGGCGATGATCGCGTAGACGTTTTTCAACGCCCCGCCCAGCTCCACACCAAAGCGGTCGGCGCTGGCGTAAACACGGAAGGTACGGCCATGCAGCGCCGCCTGAACACGTTGGCAGAGCTCTTCGTCTTCGCTGGCGACCACGGTGGCGGTCAACGCGTGCTCAGCTACTTCCCGAGCCAGGTTCGGTCCGGACAACACGCCAATTCGTGCTTGCGGAGCGATTTCTTCGAGAATCTCGCTCATCAGCTTGAAGGTATGAGCCTCGATGCCTTTGGTCAGGCTGACCAGTAGTTTGCCGCTCAGGCGTGCGGCATGGGGAGCTAACACCGAGCGCAATGCGTTGGACGGCAACGCGACGAAACACAGATCGCAGTCGGTCAGCGTCGCCAGCAGGTCAGTGACCGGCTCCACCGCAGGATGAACCTTGATCCCCTTGAGGTAACGCGGGTTCTCGCGGTTCACCCGAATGGCCTCGGCCTGTTCGGGATCACGCATCCACTGCCGTACCCGATGGCCGTTCTCGGCCAGTAAATTGGCCACGGCGGTACCAAAACTTCCGCCTCCCAGGACCGCAATAGGGCGCTGTTCAGTCATATGCAATCCGTTAATCCATAGCAGTGGCGATGAGGGCATTATACGGTGCAGTCCACTAGCGGCCAGCCCCACCGATGAATACCGGTAAATGTTGGTATCAGACCCATTTAGCCACGGAAAATGCCTGCATCGTGACTGGAAAACCCGATCAGCTCGGTTAACATGCGCGGCAATTATTTGTTCTCAAGGCTGTGCCGTGTATTTTGGCCCTCCCAATCCACGCTCATCACTGGCCCTCGCGCTGATTGTCAGCAGTCCGGTGCTGGCCGATGACCTGTTTCTCGATAACCAGCCGCTGCCGCAGGTGCTCACCGCTACCCGCCTGAAACAGTCGCCGGCGGCAGTTCCCGGCAGCATGACGGTGATCGACAGTGAACTGATCAAGGCCAGCGGCGCCCGGGATATCAGCGAACTGCTGCGTCTGGTGCCAGGGATGATGGTCGGCAACATCAGCGGCAATCAGGCGGTGGTGAACTATCACGGCACCAATGCCAGTGAAGCGCGGCGCATGCAGGTGCTGATCGACGGCCGCTCGGTGTATCGCGCGGGCCTGGCGACCGTGGACTGGAGCGATATTCCGGTGGCCATGGAGGATATCGAACGCATCGAAGTCTTCCGCGGGCCCAATACCGTGAGCTATGGCGCTAATGCGCTGATGGCGGTGGTCAATATCATCACCCGCTCGCCGGCCGACAGCCACGGCACGCGGATGAAGGTTACCCATGGCCAGCGCGGCATCAATGACTGGTACGCCAGCCAGGGCAACGGCTGGGACACCGGCGATCTGCGCGTGTCGCTGTCCGGTCAGGAAGATGACGGTTTCGATTCGGATCGTAATGGCGCGGATTATCGTGACAGTCGCCGCTTGAACCGCTTCAACCTGGCCGTCAGTCAGATGCTCAACGAACAGCAAAGCATCGATTGGCAATTGAACGCCAAAGACGGCACCAACCAGCGGCCTTATACCTACCGTCCAGTGTTCTCCGGGATCACCACGGCCGGTAACAATTCTGACGTCATCGCCAAAGACTATGCCGGTTCGTTGCGCTGGAACCTGGACATCAACCCGGATCACAGTCTCTATGTCCAAGGCTCGGCGCAACACTGGGATCGCCAGCAGAACTGGCGGGCGTGTGACGCAGAGGTATCATTCAGCCCCGAACTGACCCGGCTCTGGCAGCTCGACCCGAACTACACCGAACGACTTGCCCGACACATGGAGAATTACACCGCCACCGGAGCACCGCCCGGAACACCCGCGGAACAGGCTCTGGCCAATCAGGTTCTGGGGCAATGGAAAGGTGGCGCCAGGCAAACCCTGTGCGGCGATATCGACCAAAGCTCCCGCGAATCGCGCTACGACCTCGAACTGCAGGACACCCTGAGCCTGTCCGATAGCCTGCGGCTGGTGAGCGGGATGAACTACCGTTACGACCGGGCAGACTCGGAGACCTATTTCAATGGCACCCTCGATGACACCATCTGGCGCCTGTTCGGTCAGCTTGAGTGGAGAGCAAGCGAGCACTGGCTGCTTCAGGGCGGTGCCATGTTTGAAGACACCCAGTTGATTGGCAGTTCGCTCACGCCGCGGGTGGCAGTCAATTACCTAATCAACCCGCGCCACGGCCTGCGCGCGGTGTATTCGGAAGCCATCCGCTCACCGGACATGTTCGAGAACAACGTCAACTGGAGCTATCGGGTCACCAACCTGACTCCCAGAGCCTACGGTCAGTCCAGCGCCCAGTACTTCGTCAAGACCCGCGGCCCGGGCAATCTCGAGCAGGAACGCATGCGCTCGCGGGAACTGGGCTACAACGGGGTCTTTGCCGATATCGGGCTGGCCGTCGACGTGAAGCTGTTTTACGACGAAATCACCGGTATGATCAGCGAGCCGTTGCGTAACAACCAGTACATTGCCAGCAACTCGAACTCCTCACGTTTCAGCGGCAGCGAAATCCAGCTCGACTGGCGCATGAGCACCGCAGACCGTCTGCGCCTGACCTATGCCTACGTCGACGCCGAGGCGAGCAATCCCCTCGATCAGCAACTGACCGCACGCAACAGCGGCTCGGCAGGTTGGCTGCGCGATTGGGGTCAGGGTTGGTCCAGCGCCCTCTTCTACTATGGTGACGATACCCTCAACGGCTACCGCTTTGAACGGGTCGACACACGGATCGCCCTGGGCAAGGCCAGTCTGGAGTTGGCCGGAATATTTCAGCAACGACTCGACGACCAACCCACCACGTTTGCCGACAACATGTATGACCGGCGCCACGTTCTCTACTTCAGCGCGGAGTTAGAGCTCTAGCATGGATGAACGTAAGTCACGGATGACGCCACCCCTTGGCCACCTGCTCGGGTCAGTGTGCCTGGCCGTTATCTGCCTGCTCGCCAGCCTTGCGGGCCGGGCCGCAGAGATTGTGCTGGCCGGTGCCGAAGACAGCCCCGGCGTGCAGTCCTTTACCCAGGCCCTGAGCCAACGGCGGCCTGAAGACACGGTGCGCTTCAGTTCGCTGACCAACCTGCCTGCGCCAAGCAAACTGCCTTCAGACACACGACTGATCCTGCTCGATCTGCCGAGTCTGGTCTGGCGCCTGCAAGACGCCCAAGGACCGGCAACCCTGGTGCTGCGCATCAGTCGGCTGCAAGCCCGGCAACGTTTGGGCAACACCCTGCCCGCCAGACTCAGTCTGTTGTGGAGCGATCCGCCACTGGATCGACAATTGCGTCTGACCCAACGCATCCTTCCGCAGGCCCGACGGGTTGGCGTGCTCTATGACAGCCACAGCGAGTTTCTCTTGAAAGAACTGCGCCAGGTCGCGCAACCGCTGGGCCTGCAAATCGTCGCCGAGCGTTGGGACAACACCAGTGACAGCCGCCCACTCCAGGCATTGCTGAAAAAAAGCGACGTACTCCTGGGCCTCGACGATAACGACCTGTACAACCCGAAAACCGTGAAAAATCTGCTGCTAAGCAGCTATGCCCGGCAATTGGCGCTGATCGGCCCCAATGCCGGCTTCGTCAAGGCCGGTAGCCTGGCCAGCACCTACAGCGACCAAAACGACTGGCTGGCGATTCTCGACACCTTGCTCGACCGCCCGACCGCCAACTGGCCTCGTGCGCTGTACCCGCAACAGTTCAAAGTGCTGAGTAATCCGCAAGTGGCGCGCTCACTGGGCATCGAACCGATTGACGAACAGTCTGTCGCGACCCGGCTGGCCGAAGGAGAAAACCACCCATGACCTTCCGTCGCCGCTGGGACATCAATACCCGCACCCAGCTCATCAGCCTTGGCCCGGCCCTGTTGCTGACATTGCTGCTGATCAGCTTCTTTACCTTCGTGCGGATTCAGGATTTGCGCCAAGAGCTGAACCACACCGGTCAGCTGATTGCCAACCAACTGGCGCCGGCCACCGAGTACGGCGTGATCTCCGGTAACAACGAGGTGCTCGACAGCTTGTTGAAGGCCACCCTGGCGATCCCGCACGTGCGCTTTCTGGAAGTACAGGACAGCGCCAACAATGTTCTGGTGTATGTCGAGCAACCCTCTGAAACCGTCAGTCGATCGCAGCAGGTTGAAGCGTTTCAAGCACCGGTGCGCTTGCAACGGATCCAGCTCAACAATGATTTCCTTGAGAACGGCAGTTCGCCAGCTATCACGCCGAAGGAGGATTACCTGGGACGGGTGATTGTCGGCATGTCCAATGACGCCTTCAGTCAGCGCCAGCAGGAAATCCTGTTCAAGGCCGGGATTCTTGCGCTTTTTGCCCTGCTGTTTACCTTTCTACTGGCCCGCCGCCTGGCCGCAAGCCTTTCGCAGCCGATCAGTGCAATGGGTAATGCGGTCAAGGCGATTCAACAAGGCGACTACAGCACCCCGCTGCCGATCGTCGACGATGCAGAGCTTGGCAACCTGTCACGACACATCAACAATCTGGCCGCAGGCCTTGCGCAAGCCAGCCGCGAACAGCATCAGGCGATGGCCCAATTGATCCAGACCCGCGAAGAAGCGGAAAAAGCCAACAACGCCAAATCTGACTTCCTGGCGATGATGAGCCATGAGCTGCGCACGCCGATGAATGGTGTGTTGGGTATGCTGCAACTGCTCGAAACCACCGAAATGACCGAAGAGCAGATCGAATACGCGGCACTTGCCTCAGAGTCCACCGAACACCTGCTCAAGGTAATCAACGACATCCTCGACTTCTCGCGCATCGAGCGTTCGGCGCTGGAACTGGAACATATCCCGTTCAACCTGGCCGACCTGATCACCAGCTCCGCTCAAGCATTTGCGCACAGTGCAGTACAGCGCGGCCTCAACCTTGAGCTGAAGATACCGGCCAGCATGGAGTCGCTGCAGGTTCAGGGTGATCCAACGCGGATCCGGCAGATCCTGGTCAACCTGATCGGCAATGCACTGAAATTCACCGATCAAGGCAGCGTGACAATTGAGCCGCAGTGGCAATCTCTGGACCACGAAGTGCTGTGGTTCTCCTGCAGTGTGCGCGACAGCGGCATCGGTATCTCGGCGCAAAGCCTGCAGCTGATGTTCAATGCGTTCCAGCAGGCCGACAGCTCGATTTCCCGACGCTATGGCGGCACCGGGCTTGGCCTGCCAATTGCCCGCACCCTCGCTGAACGGATGGGCGGCACCCTGCGTGCCCAGAGTGAAGAAGGCCGCGGCTCGGTCTTCACTCTGGAGATACCGTTGGCGCTGTATCAGCAAAGCTTGCCGGTGCTTGCACCACGGGTACCGTCAGGAAACGTTCATGGAGAAGGTCGCAATGTGTTGTTGGTGGAGGACAACCCGGTCAACCGGACAGTGATCGAGGCAATGCTGCGCAGCCTGGGCTTCACCGTCAGCGTCGCCACCGACGGCGCACAAGCCATTCGCAGCGCTGAGAGCCTTATATTCGAAGCGATTCTGATGGACTGCCGGCTGCCGCTTATCGATGGCTATGAAGCCACCCGACAGATCCGCCAACTGCCCGGCTGCGCCGACCTGCCAATCATCGCCCTGACCGCCAATGCTTTACAGGGAGACCGCGAAGCCTGCCTTGACGCCGGAATGAACGATTATCTGGCCAAGCCATTCAAACGCACTGATCTGCAGCAAATTCTGCAGCGCTGGGTGCAATAGGGTCTGTTGACGTTTGGTGACGACCGCGACGGCGGCCCACTTGGCGCAGGGCAAGGCGCGAGGAACGTGGTTTGGTTGTTCCAAATAAGTTCCGAGCAACGCAGCCCTGCGCCAAGTGGGCCCCGTCCCTCCGGGTTGCGCGCCAACTTGCGCGAGGCGGCGTTGCGGGATTTGCCAAGGGAACAACCATTCGCGGCATCCCGCGCCTTGCCTCGCACAAGTTGGCACAGCAACGCGGTTCGTCACCAAACGTCAACAGACCCTAGTACAGAGGTTTCGACGATCTGCGACTGGCGTGAAATGCGAAAGTGCGGCAGTCTTAGGCACCCGAACAGGCCCTGAAACGAGCCTGTATAATAATTTCAGTGCACAAGTGTACATTCATGCCCTTTGTGCTGTGACTTTCACTACAACGCAATAGTCTATGAGTAGGCTGTCGATTCGAGGCATGAACGCTTCGATCGGTCGGGAAGATTTGCCCCACCCTGCCACATGGGACTATTGAGGAGCTCGCATGACCAAACAAAAAGCCTTTACCCGGGAAGATCTGCTGCGCTGCAGTCGCGGTGAGCTGTTCGGCCCAGGTAACGCGCAACTGCCCGCCCCTAACATGTTGATGGTGGATCGCATCACCCATATCAGCGCTGAGGGTGGCAAGTACGGCAAAGGTGAATTGGTCGCTGAGCTGGATATCAATCCAGACCTGTGGTTCTTCGCATGCCACTTCGAAGGCGACCCGGTGATGCCTGGCTGCCTGGGCCTGGATGCCATGTGGCAACTGGTCGGTTTCTTCCTGGGCTGGCAAGACCTGCCAGGCCGTGGTCGCGCATTGGGTTCAGGAGAGGTAAAATTCTTCGGCCAGGTCTTGCCGACTGCCAAAAAAGTTACGTACAACATTCAGATCAAACGCGTCATGCGCGGCAAGCTGAACATGGCCATCGCCGATGGTTCTGTCAGCGTCGACGGCCGTGAGATCTACACCGCCGAAGGCCTTCGGGTTGGCGTATTTACTTCCACTGACAACTTCTAAGGGTTATCCGCATGCGCCGCGTCGTTATCACTGGTCTGGGCATCGTTTCGTGCCTGGGCAATGACAAAGAGACCGTCTCCGCTAACCTGCGTGCAAGTCGCCCTGGCATCCGCTTCAACCCGGAATATGCCGAAATGGGTCTGCGTAGCCAGGTTTCCGGCTCCATTGACCTTAACCTCGAAGAACTGATCGATCGCAAGATCTATCGCTTCGTCGGCCACGCAGCGGCTTACGCATACCTGGCCATGAAAGACGCCATCGCGGACTCCGGTCTGACCGAGGAGCAAGTCTCCAACCCGCGTACCGGCCTGATTGCCGGTTCCGGCGGCGCGTCGACCCTGAACCAGATGGAAGCGCTGGACATCCTGCGCGAAAAAGGCGTCAAGCGCGTCGGCCCATACCGCGTCACGCGGACCATGAGCAGCACGGTTTCCGCTTGCCTGGCCACACCATTCAAGATCAAGGGCCTGAACTACTCCATCGCTTCTGCCTGTGCCACCAGTGCTCACTGCATCGGTACCGCCATGGAACAGATCCAGATGGGCAAGCAGGACATCGTTTTTGCCGGTGGCGGCGAAGAAGAACACTGGAGCCAGTCGTTCCTGTTCGACGCCATGGGCGCACTGTCCAGTCAGTACAACGAAACCCCGGAAAAAGCTTCCCGTGCCTACGACGCCAAACGTGACGGTTTCGTCATCGCCGGCGGTGGCGGCATGGTCGTGGTTGAAGAGCTGGAACACGCTCTGGCCCGCGGCGCGAAGATCTACGCGGAAATCGTTGGCTACGGCGCAACCTCCGATGGCTACGACATGGTCGCTCCTAGCGGCGAAGGCGCCATCCGCTGCATGCAGATGGCCATGTCCACCGTCGACGGCCCGATTGACTACATCAACACTCACGGCACTTCGACTCCGGTCGGCGACGCCAAAGAGATGGAAGGTGTACGTGAAGTGTTCGGCGACAAGGCTCCGGCCATCAGCTCCACCAAGAGCCTGTCCGGTCACTCCCTGGGCGCCGCAGGCGTTCACGAAGCGATCTACTGCATGCTGATGATGGAAGGCAACTTCATCGCCGGCTCGGCCAACATCGACGAGCTGGACCCTGCTGTCGCTGACATGCCGATCCTGACCAAGACCCGCGAGAACGTCACGCTCAACAACGTGATGAGCAACAGCTTCGGCTTCGGTGGCACCAACGCCACCCTGGTACT
>JAPLSD010000847.1 GCA_026398835.1 Pseudomonas sp. | reverse complement strand
GCTTTGTGCGCGTGGCGGGCAGTCCAGGCGATGCGTCCCATGAGCAAGGTGGAAGGTGATGGTTTGCGCAGATTCTCCAGCTCCTCACCCAGCTGGCTGGTGTCGAACAGCTCAGGGTCCAGCGTTCGTCCGCCGGGTAAGGCGCCTGGCAGATGCGGGTAATAATCCGGGTATTTCTCGGCCACGGCATAACGCACGCGGGTGGCCTTGGTCAGCTTTTGAATCATCGGCGCAGCGTTGTTCAAGTAGGCGCGCAACCGGGGCTCATTGCCCTGCTCGCCAGTGGCGGCCTTCAGGTACTGCAACGCCAAATCGAAGCTGTCCCGGCCACCCTTGGCGGCAAAATAGTGGTTGTTCGGAATCCAGATGCCACCACCGGAGATCGCTGAAGTACCGCCGTACTTGTCACTCTTCTCGATGATCAGGACCGAGAGCCCCTGATCGGCGGCGAATATCGCCGAGGTCATTGCACCTGCGCCGGAGCCGACGACGATCACGTCGTAGCTCGATTGAGACTGAACTTGAGCCGTCATTGTTGTTATGCCATTAGCTGAGGTCAGAGGATGCCGTGCGCCAGCCTGCATCGGCGCTCACCGCAGCAAGCGCCAATGCCAGGGAATCGGTCAAACGAACGGGTCGGGGTTGGGCAAGCCCAGCTGTACCGTGCCGAAGCTGCGTCCATACGCTGCAACGTTGTTGGCGATGTGGCCACGTGCCTGATGCAGGTCGCGGAACAGGCGTGCCACCGGGTTGGTGTTGTACAACCCTGATGCCGCCATCGAGCGCAGCAGATCGCTGACCCGATCGGCGCATACATTGGTGACGTGCGCCGATTGGTAGCGGTACAACAAACGTGTTTCCACATCCGGGTACTCACCAGCCGCTGCCAGCTTCAGCAGGTGGGCGTAGTTGCGCTCCAGAACCAACTTGAGCGAATCGACTGTAATGATGGCCTCGGCCACCGCCGTCTGGGCCACCGGGTCCTCGGCAGTCTTGGCGCCGTGCTTGCCGATGTGCCTGGCGGCCGCTTCGCTGAACTCGTTGATCGCGCCCTGCAACGCGCCGATGGCAGAACTCGAGACGGCACGGACGAAGACCTGGGC
>JAPLSD010000560.1 GCA_026398835.1 Pseudomonas sp. | reverse complement strand
GCGAAGTGATGAGAGTTGCGAATCGCCAATACCGCGATCCCGGCACTCCGGGCTTTCTCCACCAGAAGCGCCCGAGCCGCCGCCAGGGCCGGTTGAGCAAAACCGTTGGCCGCATCGACCCGCACAAAACCCGAGGCTACATCCTCGACGATGGGCACGGCCTTGCCATCGACCCAGCCACTCGCCAGCGTCGATACATAACCGGGGATACGGAATACACCGTGACTGTGGGCGCCATCGCGCTCGGCACCGGCGCAGTTTTCGGCTAACACGCTGGCCACTTCGGCCGAGGTACCGTGACGCAGGAAAACTTGCTCCAGCAACGCCACCAGCTGGGCAAAGGAAAGGTGTTCTGACGGGGTTTCGACAACCAAAGGTGATGCAGACATCTGAAGCTCCAGTTTAATTATTGGAGGGGGGCAACAGCGTATGAAGATCCGGCACCGCGATTAAACAACGCTTGGCGAGCATCCTGTCAACTCTTGTCGATGGCTCGTGCAAGAAAGGTGCTGCAAGGTTCGTATCCGCACTGTGCAATGCACTAATTATCTACCGCTCTCGAAGAGCGCTTGCGCCTCAGGATTGCAGCCTCCCTCAACGCACTGGCAGTTGCCGATAACTGCCTGCAAAGAACAGAGGTAAATCATGGATGACTCTACGCTGCCCTACTTTTTTCCTGAAGCCCTGCTACCCACCACCAGAAAGCAACCGAGTGAGCGCGAACGCGCTCGTAACTTCACCGTTAAAGACCTCGACTGGCTAAAGAACCTGCTCTTCACAAGTCATACCGACCGTTCACAACAACCAGATCCCATGAAGGTCGACAGACTTTTACTGAACACGCCAGACAACAGAACTCCACTGATTCTTGCGGGGGCCTTCATGATGGGCCCGACGCCCGAGGATAAAAAAGTTTTTCTCTACACCCCATACGGTGGCCTGGAAAAGTTCGAAAATGCCGGCGAGCTGATGGTCGAACTGACCGGGCGGCTGGACACCCCCGCAATGCGAATCGACTTGCTGCGTTTCCTTTCAATTGCACAACGCGCGGCCTTGAAGCCCGGGGAAAAATTCACGATCACCACTTCGTTGATCGAAGGCGACGTCTTCGAAGATCAGGCAACCACCATCAGGCTTTATCAAAGTCAGAATGTGCAGGCCATGCTGGCCGAACTCATCAAGCTGCCGACACTCACGTCAATGCTAAATGCAACTCTCGATAGCGCCTTGCGCAAGCATTTCCCGGGGCTGGACCAAAGTAAAACCCGTATGAACAGCTTTATCGAGGAGGCTTCTGTCGATTCGCAAGGGAACAGCCTGTCGGTGCGCCGCTGGGTCGACTCAGTGCCTTTGAGCGAGGCCCTGCTGAGGTTTTATCAAAAACAAGCGTGGCCATTGGGGCGAATCCGGGAGTTCTTCAACCCGAAAAGACCGCATGACCCGGCAGACTCCGAGCGCACGGCGAAAGACAAACAACTCTGGGAAACAGCAGTGAAAGATACTGCCGGCAGCCTGACACTTTCGCTGAACTTTCACCTTGAGACCTTCTGGAACACTGAAGTCAAACCCGGACAATCACGACTGGCCTTTTTTGCAGAAGCCGTGAGCGACAAGTCACGCACGGACCTGCTGTTCAAACGCCAGGAAAAAATCATTACTGCGCAGCAGAGCCAGGAATTATCGGCTCTCTATTTGCCGGATAGCCTATTGCGAAAAAAACATAAGGATCCACTTCACATCGAAAAAGTCCGTATATGGGAGCACTACCCACACTACGTTGAATTGGCCAGCACGCTGATGATCAGCAATTCCAGCGCCTATCTCTATACGCAATCCGAAGGGCTGCAACTGCTTGAAAACTACTCGAGCCTGCACAAAGCCTTGCAAACAATGGCCAAGGCAGCAGGCCATGAAGATGAGCTCTACGCCTCACTGGCCCTGGAAGAACGCCATCGATTTATCGGCTTTGATCATCCGCAAATCTCAGGGGCACCCGTTCTGGGAGCAGTCTTCCCGGAGATTGTCGAAGATATCGTCAACAAGCAGCTGCAGAACATGGAGTATGCCCTCGGGATTTATCGACGCAGCGAAGGCGCCGTCGATATCGATGCTTTGCTCGACCACGCACTCGATATACGCGCCATGCTCGACAACCGGTTGCTAACGCTGGATGCGAGTGGCCGCTGGAGCACCCGTCCGGTTGCTTCCGATAAACAAAGACCTTCCACCGTCCAGGCGGAAAAGGCTAAAAGGCAGGAGCAGACTTTCAAAACCGTCGAGGATGCTCTTGCCACGGAAATCGACATCCATCCAACGATCAGTGGCTGGGCCACGATCGTACTCGGAAAAGAATTAAAATTCGGAGGGGTAAATAAACTTACTGCCTCAGAGATCTACATTAATCGCTACCCGGGCGCTGCCCGGGAACGCGAAGAACGTCAGCCGTCCGAATCGCTCAACCTGTACGAATACTTTATCGAGCGTTTGACCCAACGGGCCGAGGCTATTCCCGATTCATCCGAATACGGCGTCTACGGTAAGCCCTCTGCCGGCAGTTCATCGAAACTGACAAATCAGAGCGTTGAAACTGTCAACGCCATCGTCCAGGCCGCCCTTGCCTATTTCAAGGGACATGAGTTGAGCGACATCCCAAAGAGCCTCCTTGAAGAGATGAAGCCCAAACTGGCCCATGCAATGTCCGTGGGTATACGCGGGGAAGCTGAACTCAGGGTTCTGAACAAAACACTACATGCCGATGATCTGGCGATCATCAACGCCGTCCTCAATCCCGACAGTCCGGACCGACTCAGGCGGCAAGGGTTGAACGGATTCAGGCCGGATGCGTACGCCTTGACACTGGAGTGCATGGGGCAACGCTCGCTACTCCCCTTGGCCAATTGTTTATTACTGACCGAACGCGGGGGCATAGACCCTGAGCACTCAGGGCGGGTGATCTTGTGGACGCCAGCGCTGGGCCTGGAGGTATTCAGTTCAGTCACCAGCGTACGAACCGAACTGACGAGGCGCTTGCTGAGTTCAGACGAACGCCTGGTACTTCTGGAAAACCTCAACGAGCGACAATTCCATCAGAAATACTCGCTCGGCCCCTTCAGACTCATCGAGCGCGATGTCCCGCAAGACCGGCAACAATCTTATATCGAGCACTATCTTGCAGAGCGGGCGCAGACCCTTGCACTCAAACTGCCCGCAAAACAGTTGCTGAGTCGTCTTGACGATCTGAAAGAAAAGCCCGCTCCCATTAATCTGCAACGAGCCACGCACGTGGCGCAGGCGATCGTTAAACAACAATCATTACCGGTCTGGCTGGGAATGGCATCGGCAAAAGAACAGCAACGCCATGCAGAACTACTCGAACAGTACCGAAATAACGTTGATGCCGACAAAGACTATCTTCACGGCATCAAGTCGCTGGGTGATTACGCTCAGGAAAAACTGACAGATCTGCTCAAACTCCGTTACCCGGAACATACAATCGATCCGTCCGAGGTGTCGATCACGCCTCGTCTCGCATTGGCCGGAAGCAAGCAGGCACTCACTGATTTCGCGTTGAACCACTTCGATGGCCTGGATGAGACTGATTTCAACATTACATCCGAAACGGCCAACGTGCTCCCACCGCAGTTGAACCAGGCTTCAGTGAGGCAACTGGTACGTCAACTGGATATCAAGACGCACCACCAGACACTCGTTAAAACCCACCTTACCCTCGGCAATGCGGGTGCCGCAGAACGCCAGCAACGGTTCGTCAAACAACTTCCCTGGCAGCTTCTGCAACACGCTCATGGGCTAAAACTACAAGAACGACTGTCTGACGAAGCTTTCTCGTTGATCCATAAGGTTGTGGACATGCCAGACGCGATTGCTCGCAGCACAGTACTGGGTGTGAAGGCCATCATCCGCCCACTGGAGTTGATCGCCACGTTAGGCGCCGCGAAGGTCAAAGCGCTCGGCCTCTACTTGATCGGTCCTGAGCCTGGCAGCAAGGGGCCGCAGGTGCTCTATTCGCCTTATTATCAAAACCATGTGCTTAAAGAGTATGAAGACGAAACAAGTTTTTTGAGTGAGTTCTGCACAGCAGGTGCGCTGCAAAACTGGGTACTCAGACTTCTTCCTGATTCCCAGCAGGAGATTTACAGGAGCTTGCTAACAGCGACTGACACTCTCGGCTCGGAGATCACGCTGGCCTCGACGCCAATAAACGGGAATCTGCTCAAGCCATTGTTTGCGGACAACACACAGCTGCTGTTGAAGATGCTCGCCAGTCAGTCCGAAGCCAACCGACACCTCGAGTGGGAGACGGTCAAGGACCTGTTCAAGACCGGTGTACAACAGGCCCTTCAGTTCCTGCCCGGGAAACTGGCTTACCCGCTGGTCGTCTGGCAGAGCTATCAGTACTTCAAAGAGTCGGCTGAAGACCTTCAGGAACACAAGTGGGGATCCGCGTTCAAGGCGTTCATCAATGGTGTGGCGCAGCTTGCAACGATCAGGAATGCCATGGAGTCGTCCCCATCAACGCAGGTATCACCTGTTACAAAAGCAGTTGTTGCAACAGAAGCGGTTGCCACTGAGCCGACCCTGGAGCCCCCCGCTGTCGTCACCACCTGGGCCAACATGGACTTGACGGCCCCCCAGCGAACTCGGCTGCAACCTTATGAGGTCATGGACGTCGCACTGAATGATCTGAAAAAGAGCAATAATTACGGGGTATACATGGATGCAGTGACTAACCGTCAATTCATACCCCTTGCGGGGAAGGTCTATCGTGTAGAAAAACGCGGGCATTACTGGCAAATTATCAGTGATCAAAACAAAGGCCCTTTCGTACGCAAAACCGACGCACAACACTGGGTATTCGACGCTCGCCAGCACCTCCCTCGCTTCGGCGGAGCGCTGACAAGGTTAGATAGTAGATACCGTGTCTGGTCGGGTGTTCGCGAGGGAATGAATATAGAAGCCGTCGGCATGAAAAACATTCGACGGCTCTACCCTGAAAAAGCACGGATGATTAGAGAGGCACTGGAGCTTGCCTTGTTTTATACCAATAACTGCAAGCACAACCTGCGTCTATTAGCGCCCTCTGTTCAACCGGTCACGCGAATACATCAATTCGTCAAAACGTTTTTTGCGGTGTCCACGATAGAGTCGAGCCTTATCCAGACACTGACAGCCGTTGTCGACAAACTCCTCGCAGCGTTGGTGGATCCATCGCTGACGTCCCGCGCCTCAAAGCGGTTTGTCACAGGCTTTCATCGCGCCCGATCAGAAACTCATGTCGCCTTTACCATCCCGGCCGATGTCGACCACAAACTGTACCTGGCGAGTCGATTCTTTAACACGGGACTGCATATATATCAGCCGCACTTGATTGTCCCTTTTGATATTGATGCCCATGCAAGAGCCTCAACCATCATTCACGAACTGACGCATATAGAGTGTGCTACCGAGGATATCGCTTATCTGGAGGCCGCACGGCCGTTCCCTGATCTGTTGGCTGTCGCAACGGGGAAAAACTTGAAGGACGTCCTGCAGCACGTTCAGACCACAACGCTTTCTATGCTTACCCCAGCGTCCGGGCGCCACCTCTAATACAGAGCACATCGAAGATCATATTTTGAACCTGACCGGAGGCACTGACATAGCCGATGCACGCCGGATTTTTTATGCCAACCCGCTCAAACGAATCGATATCCTGTTAGGCAATGCCGACTCCGTCGCCTACCTCATTACCCAACTGGGGCGCCAACTGGATCCCGTCCCGTCCAGCCGGCCTGTATCGCCAATACCCTGAACTCAAAGGTGACTGCGCGGCGACGTTCGCCGTGAACGTTCAACCCCACTTGCCCGACGGTATTAACGAACGAGGCGCCCTTCTTCCGGGGCGCCACCGGCAAGCACCTTCTCCGTCCATGCCCAGGTCGGTGCTGGAAAAAGACCACACTTGCGCGCGCCTCATCATAGAAACGAAGCAAAGAACAAAAATTTAACGGCTGCGTGCTGTCTATTCAGGTAACTGACAGGTCTCTGACTTGATACCGACAAATTTTCTACATCCGGATCTTCATGATTTGCCTTGCTCACTCGTATTAGTCACTGAGAGCGCCCATAATTTTCCTGATCAGGCTCTGAAAAGGAGTTTTTGCATGTACAACCAGCAACTGCCAATGGACAGTAATAAATCCCTACCTAGCCCATCGATGGCTGGCGGCAACGGTGTATTAGGCAAAAGCGTCGAGCGCCACAGCAATGACCGGATCAGATTTTTGCTCAAAAGCTTCGGCCTGCGTACCAGCCTGATTCGTCTGAAGGTCATCGATGCCTTGATCACGGCAGCCGAGAATGACCGCTCGCTTGGCGTACGCGGAGTGCATAGCCATTTGCTGGAGCTGGACATTCCCTTGTCCTTTCTCAGCGTGCGCGAAGTGCTCAAGCGTCTGTGCAGCGAAGGCGTGATTACGCTCAATCCGGACAAAAGCTACAGCCTGCATCAAGAGGCTATCGCGCTACTCCACAGCAAGGCCTGAATCCCTGGAGCACGTGCTCAGGGTTTGACCTTGCGGCGCATTACGCCATTGACCACTACCACGATCACCGCCACGCCAATGGCGATGTACTGGAACATTTTTTCGGTAATCATCCCGGCGTTTTGCAGGTAGGACAGGCCAAACATGATCCCCAATACCACCAGGGAGATCAGAATCGAATATTTCAAACGTTGCGACTGAGTCATTACGGGTTCCTGAGCCTGAAAATTTGTATCCGGTTTGTATCCAGAGGCATGCCAAGACCCTACCTTTGTGCGGGAATGGGCAGCTACAAACGGGGTCTCATGTTACAGCCGATGAAGAGTTTT
The DNA here is from genome assembly GCA_026398835.1 of Pseudomonas sp. Lineage (GTDB taxonomy): Bacteria > Pseudomonadota > Gammaproteobacteria > Pseudomonadales > Pseudomonadaceae > Aquipseudomonas. The sequence goes on along the minus strand of JAPLSD010000560.1, from coordinate 1,182 downwards.
GGCTTCATTGCGGCTTTAACCATGAGGATTTTGAAATGTTCCGTCGAATCACAATGCTGATTCCCCTGCTGATCATCCTGACCCTGAGCGGTTGTCTGTTCTTCCCTCGCGAAGGCGGTGGGCACCGTCATTACTATGGTGGCCCTGGCTATTATCAACATCGCTAAAAGTCTTCAGTAAACCTGTCGACTCAAACCTTTTCACCATCATCATCCTCCCGGGCGCTGAAAACCACTCTGCTCCCGGGAACACAGATCAACCAGCCAATCGACAAATACCCGCACCCGCCGGGACAGCTGGCGGTGCGGGGGATAGAGCGCTGTCATTGGCAGTCTTGGCGGCGGCATATCCCTCAGGACCTCGCGCAGGCTGCCCTCTCGCAGCTGCCGGGCGACGTGGTAATACGGCATCTGCACCAGACCATATCCCGCTTCACAGGCCGCCAGATAACCATCGGCACTGTTGACCGAGACCTGCTTGGGCAAGTCGATCAGCCGCACCTCATCCCCCACCTGAAACTCCAGGCCATAGCGCTTGCCCGTGGTGCTGGAAAAATACTCGACCACCTGATGCCCGGCCAGATCATCCAGGCATTGCGGCGTACCCTTGCGCTGCAGATACTCCAGGCTGGCACAGGTGACTTGATCCATCAGCGCCAATGGACGGGCCACCAGTGAGTCATCCAGAGACAACCCGCCACGCACCACGCAATCGACACCTTCGCGAATCAGGTCCACAGGCCGATCGTTCAAGCCGATTTCCAGCTCGATCAACGGATAAAGAGCGGTGAACTCGGGGAGTGCCGGAATCACGATCAAACGACCGATACCGGCGGGCATATCGACCCGCAACGTACCGCGCGGATTGTTGCGTGCTGCGGAAAATACCGACTCGGTTTCCTCAAGATCCGCCAGCAGACGAATGCAGCGCTGGTAATAGGCCGCTCCGTCGAGGGTCGGACTGACCTGTCGTGTTGTCCGTTGCAGCAGTTGCACACCCAAGTGCGCCTCCAGTTGCTTGATCAGAATCGTTACCGAGGCACGAGGCAATTGCAGGCTGTCGGCGGCCTTGGCAAAACCACCCAACTCGACAATCCGCGTGAACACGCGCATGGCGTTAAAACGGTCCATTGTTTTGCTCATCCGGCCATTATTTAGAAATTACAAATAGTGATAGCGGTTT
>JAPLSD010000227.1 GCA_026398835.1 Pseudomonas sp. | reverse complement strand
GCTCCAGCAAGCCGAGCAAAACCTGGCGGAACAGGAAGTCAAACTGCGCCAGCAGGAAGAAAAGGTCACCAAGTTCAAGCGCGAAGACATCGGGTTGCGCTTCACCATCACCTGCCTGGTAGCGTTCTCGGTGTTCCAGGCCGGGCTGTTGATCTGGATTGCTACGCACCGTTAAGTGCTCAAATTTTACGAAAAGGTAGCCATTTGTATTTGAGCTTGTGCCAGAGGAATTCGATCCTGCTCAGCTCCCTCGCCACACGTTCAATATTCGACTCATTGTTCGTCACAGTTTTTAATGGCCAGCACAAAAAAACCGCTCACAAGGAGCGGTTTTTTTCGTTCAGAAACCGGCATCAACCAAACAGCCAATACCCCAACAACGTTAGCACCACCACCGCCAGCACCGGACGCAGAATGCGATAGAGCTTCGGATTACGGCGTTTCCATTGTTTGACCACGCCACTGAAGCGGTCACTGGAATTCTTGCTCCAGGCATAGGCCTGGTTGATACCGCCGACGCGTTCGTCGTCGAGGTTCTGTGGCGCGGTGGCGCGGCCCAGCAAACCACTGACCCAACGGTTGATGCGGGTCATGAGGCGGTTGCTCAGCGGGCGCTCGATGTCACAGAACAGGATCACACGGGTCTTTTCGGTTTCGTTTTTGACCCAGTGCACGTAGGTCTCGTCGAACATCACGTCTTCGCCATCGCGCCAGGCGTAGACCTGACCGTCGACAAAAATACGGCAATCGTCAGAGTTCGGTGTCGACAGCCCCAGGTGATAACGCAGGGAACCGGCGAACGGATCACGGTGCGGGTTGAGGTGGCTACCGCCCGGCAGCAAGGCGAACATCGCGCCTTTTACATTGGGAATACTGCTGACCAGCGCAACGGTTTTCGGGCAGAGCACCTTGGCCGACGGCAATGGTTTGTCGTACCACTTGAGGTAAAACCGCTTCCAGCCCTTTTTGAAGAACGAGCCAAAACCGGCGTCGTTGTTCTTCTCGGCGGCGCGGATGTAGCCCTCGTCGAACAAGTGCATGGCTTCGTCGCGGATGACTTCCCAATTGTCCTTGAGCACATCCAGTTCAGGGAACTTGCTGCGATCCAGGTAGGGTTTGGACGGCACGCCGGAGAACAGGTACATCAAGGCGTTGTAGGGAGCGAACAGTGCGGAATGGTTGACGAACTGACGCAACACCGGCAAACGTGCCTTGCCGCGCAAATGCACATAGAGCGTGCTGCCCAGGAACAGCAGCAATATCGACGCCTTGGCGGCAAAGGAAAAGGTCATGCAACAACTCCTTGATAATAGGCAACTCTGCGCAATGTCATTTACCCGACATGGCAGCCGGCCATGATAAACACTACCGGCCTCGGGAAAAACCCACCTGACTCAACATTCAGTGTTAAGGGATACGCAATAAAGCACTTATTAACATAAGGTGGCTGAACGGGGGCTGATGTGGGTCATCACAAGCCCCCTCGCCACAACAGCCCATTGCCAGTCTTGAGATCGTTACTGCTGATTCTCCTGATCAGTAAACAAATCGCTGAACAACATGCTCGACAGGTAACGCTCACCTGAGTCCGGCAGAATCACCACAATAGTCTTGCCCTGCATTTCCGGAGTTTCGGCCAAACGCACGGCGACGGCCATGGCTGCGCCACAGGAAATGCCGCTCAGAATTCCCTCTTCCTGCATGAGCCGCAGGGCCATGGCCTTGGATTCTTCATCACTGACCAATTCGACCCGGTCGACCATCGACAGATCAAGGTTTTTCGGCACAAACCCCGCGCCGATACCCTGGATTTTGTGCGGGCTCGGTTTGATCTCTTCCCCGGCCAGCGCCTGGGTGATCACCGGAGAGACCATCGGCTCCACCGCGATCGACAGAATCGGCTTGCCCTTGGTGTTTTTGATGTAGCGCGACACCCCGGTAATGGTCCCACCCGTGCCAACACCCGCCACCAGCACGTCTACCGCACCGTCGGTGTCATTCCAGATTTCCGGGCCGGTGGTTTTTTCGTGGATCGCCGGGTTGGCCGGGTTATCGAACTGCTGCGGCATGAAGTATTTGGCCAGATCGCTGGCGGCGATTTCCGCAGCTTTCTCGATCGCACCCTTCATGCCTTTGGCCGGCTCAGTCAGCACCAGTTCAGCACCCAGCGCCTTAAGGACTTTGCGCCGTTCGATGCTCATGGAGGCCGGCATGGTCAGTACCAATTTGTAGCCTCGGGCCGCCGCGACGAACGCCAGGCCAATGCCGGTATTGCCCGAGGTCGGCTCGATGATGGTCATGCCAGGCTTGAGTTTGCCGGTGCTTTCGGCGTCCCAGATCATGTTCGCGCCGATGCGGCACTTGACCGAATACCCGGGGTTGCGCCCTTCGATCTTGGCCAGAATAGTCACGCCACGGGGGGCGATCCGGTTGATCTGCACCAGCGGTGTATTGCCGATGGAATGGGCGTTGTCAG
>JAPLSD010000639.1 GCA_026398835.1 Pseudomonas sp. | reverse complement strand
TCCAGCAACTCCTTCGGGCTTCGATGAACTGAAGCGTAACCGCTGTCGAAAACTGCGTAACTCATTGTTTACCAAGGAGTTTTCCGTTTCGACTGCGCCGGAAGTGGGGCGAATTATAGACTTCCAGAATCTGCCGTCAACACCTATTTTCACAATTCTGTCATATGAGTCATAAAAGCCGAAAAGCAAAAGGCCGGCCCCTTTTTTTCAAATAAGGGAGCCGGCCTTTTTACCCTTCTACTTATAAGCTAGGGAAAGCGAACTGCGACGCTTCATGGCTGGCACGTTGCGGCCAGCGTTGGGTAATCGCCTTGCGACGAGTATAGAAGCGCACACCATCCGGGCCATAAGCATGCAGATCGCCGAACAGCGAACGCTTCCAGCCGCCAAAGCTGTGGTACGCCACCGGAACCGGCAACGGTACGTTGACGCCCACCATACCGACTTCGATCTCGTCGCAGAACAACCGGGCGGCTTCACCGTCACGGGTGAAGATGCAGGTGCCGTTGCCGTACTCGTGATCGTTGATCAGTTGCATAGCCTCTTCAAGGCTGTTCACTCGAACGATGCACAGCACCGGGCCGAAGATCTCTTCTTTATAGATGCGCATCTCGGGAGTGACGCGATCGAACAGGCAGCCACCCAAGAAGAAGCCCTCTTCATGACCGGCTACGCTCAGGCCACGGCCATCGACCACCAACTCTGCGCCGGAGGAAACACCGTCTTCTATATAGCCACTGACTTTGTCGCGAGCCTGACCGGAGACCAATGGACCCATGTCCAGACCACAGGAAGTGCCTGCACCGATTTTCAGTGCCTTGATTTGCGGCACCAGTTTGGCCACCAACGCATCCGCCACCTGATCGCCGACACATACAGCGACCGAGATCGCCATGCAACGCTCGCCGCAAGAACCATAAGCTGCGCCCATCAAGGCACTGACCGCGTTGTCCAGATCCGCATCCGGCATCAGCACTGCATGGTTCTTCGCTCCGCCCAAGGCTTGCACGCGCTTGCCGCGCTTGGTGGCTTCGGAATAGATGTACTCGGCAATGGGTGTCGAACCGACAAAGCTCAGCGCTTTAACCTCTGGCGCTTCGATCAACGCATCCACTGCCCCCTTGTCACCGTGCACCACGCTCAGCACGCCTTTTGGCAAACCGGCTTCTTGCAGCAGTTGGGCGATCAGCAACGTTGAACTCGGATCACGCTCGGATGGCTTGAGGATGAAGCAGTTCCCGCAGACGATCGCCAGTGGGTACATCCACAGCGGAACCATGGCCGGGAAGTTGAACGGGGTAATGCCGGCAACCACGCCCAACGGCTGGAAGTCGGACCAGGCATCGATGTTCGGGCCGACGTTACGGCTGTACTCGCCCTTGAGGATTTCCGGAGCCGAGCACGCGTACTCGACGTTCTCGATACCGCGCTTCAATTCACCAGCGGCGTCTTCCAGGGTCTTGCCGTGTTCTTCGCTGATCAACTGAGCGATGCGCGCTTCGTTCTGCTCAAGCAGTTGCTTGAAGCGGAACATCACCTGGGCACGCTTGGCGGGAGGTGTATTGCGCCAGGCCGGGAACGCGGCCTTGGCCGTGTCGATGGCTTTTTGTACGGTTTCGCGGCTGGCCAAAGGTACTTTGTGAATCGGCTGGCCGGTGGACGGGTTGAACACGTCAGCGCTACGACCGTTGTCGGTCACCAGTTCGCCGTTGATCAAATGCTGGATGAGGCTCATGCGGGGCTCCTGAAAAGTTGTCCACAGGCGCGAATGGTTTCGCGCCTGCTGTTTATTCTGTATGGCCGAATCAGTCGATCTTGTTCAGCACTTCGCCGACCGCATCGAACAGGCGATCAAGGTCCTGCGGCTTGCTGTTGAAGGTTGGGCCGAACTGCAGGGTGTCGCCGCCGAAGCGCACGTAGAAACCGGCTTTCCACAGCGCCATCCCGGCTTCGAACGGACGCACGATGGCGTCGCCGTCACGCGGGGCGATCTGGATTGCGCCGGCCAGGCCGTAGTTACGGATGTCGATGACGCTCTTGGTGCCTTTCAAACCATGCAATGCGTTTTCGAAGTGTGGCGCGACTTCAGCCACGCTCTGTACCAGGTTTTCCTTTTGCAGCAGATCCAGTGCAGCCAAACCGGCCGCGCAAGCCACCGGGTGCGCCGAATAGGTGTAGCCGTGGGGAAATTCCACCGCGTATTCCGGCGTCGGTTGATTCATGAAGGTCTGATAGATTTCGGAGCTGGCAATCACCGCGCCCATCGGAATCGCGCCGTTGGTGACTTGCTTGGCGATGCACATCAAATCCGGAGTCACGCCGAAGCTGTCGGCACCGAACATCGAACCGGTGCGACCGAAGCCGGTGATCACTTCATCGAAGACCAGCAGGATGCTGTGCTGATCACAGATCTCACGCAGGCGCTTGAGGTAACCCTGAGGCGGAACCAGCACACCGGCGGAACCTGCCATAGGCTCGACGAACACGGCAGCGATGTTTGACGCATCGTGCAACTCGATCAGCTTGAGCAGTTCATCGGCCAGTGCGATACCGCCCTGCTCCGGCATGCCACGGGAGTAGGCATTGCTCGCCAGCAAGGTGTGCGGCAGATGGTCGACATCCATCATCGCCTGGCCAAACATTTTGCGGTTGCCGTTAACGCCACCCAGGCTGGTGCCGGCGATGTTCACGCCGTGATAGCCACGGGCACGACCGATCATTTTGGTCTTGGTTGCCTGACCTTTCAGACGCCAGTAGGCGCGCACCATCTTCACCGCGGTATCCGCGCACTCGGAACCGGAGTCGGT
>JAPLSD010000388.1 GCA_026398835.1 Pseudomonas sp. | reverse complement strand
CTGGTGCTCGTTGCCCATCATGTGGTCGAGCTTGCTGGCCTTGGTGGCCAGGTAGAGTTTGTTGTGCGGGTTGTGGCCGGTGTGCAGCGGCACGCGCTCGGCGACCACGATGCCCATGTCGGTCATGGCTTTGACCTTGCGCGGGTTGTTGGTCATCAGGCGCAAGGATTTCACACCCAGATGCTCAAGCATCGGCAGACAGATAGCGTAGTCGCGCTGGTCAGCAGCAAAGCCCAGACGCTCGTTGGCCTCAACGGTATCGGCACCGCCGTCCTGCAATTCATAGGCGCGGATCTTGTTTAGCAAGCCAATGCCACGGCCTTCCTGACGCAAATACAGCAGCACGCCACGACCTTCGCGGGCGATCGCTTGCAAGGCGGCCTCAAGTTGCGAGCCGCAGTCGCAACGCTGACTGAACAAGGCATCGCCGGTCAGGCACTCGGAGTGCAACCGGCCGAGTACCGGTGCGCCATCGGCGAACTCACCCAGACTGAGCACAACGTGCTCGCGGCCAGTGGCCTCATCGAGAAAACCATGCATGGTGAATTGCGCAAAAGGGGTTGGCAGCTTGGAAGCAGCGACGAAAACGACGGGCACCGTGTGCTCCTGATCTGTATGAGGACTGGAGATTCGCAGAGGCGGCATTGTAACAGCAGGTTCCTACAGACGCTTAGGCTGAATTATCGGCCATAAAGATCAAGAAGCTTGATCACTGCACCGCAGGCGTGCTGTTTTCTTCGAACGGGTATGGCTGTTTCCAGCGCTCGAAGATCGGTCGCAACTGACCACTTTTAACCAACAACTCCATGCGCTGATCGAACAGTGTCAGCAGCGCACGGCACTTGGGATTATCGGCGAACCCCAGAAAAACCGGTAGTTCAGCCAGATGCGTTCGCCGGAACAGCGCAGGGTTCTGTGCACCACCGAGCACGTAATCGACCTCGGTCAACGCATCGATGTAGTAATCGGCACGGCCGTACAGCAGCATCGGCAAAATCCCGGTGCGACGCTGGATTTCATTGAAGCGATGGATGTTGGGAAAGTAATTTTGATACTGGTAACCCCGCACCCAGGCCAGGCGATAGTCTCCCAGCGTGGCCGCGGTTGGCGCCGGGCTGCTGGCCAGACCGAGCGCGTAAACATGATCATAGTCGTAGTGCCAACGAGGATAGAGCACGCCACCGACTTCTTCGCGGTAAGAACCGACCCAGGCATCCACCTCGCCGCGCTGCACCAAACCGACCGAGCGCGTGTAAGGCACCATACGGATTTGCAGCGTGACCCCGGCCGGTTCGAAGACTGCCCGCAGCACATCCCAGGCCAGACCATGACCATCGGCCGCGGTGTAGTCCTTCCATTCTTCACTGGCCAGACGAATCTGGGTAGGAGTCGTCGGCGATTCATTCGCCCGTGCCGCAGACCACGACAATACGCACAGCAGTATCAACAGCCAGCGGCCACTCATCCTTGGTCCCTCAGGCGAAACACCACACCAGTCCTTGCAGCGCCAACCAGGCAAACACACCCGCCAGCACGTCGTCGAGCATGATTCCGACACCGCCGTGCACATGCCGGTCGATCCAGCGAATCGGCCATGGCTTGAGAATGTCGAAGAAGCGGAAAATCAGGAAGCCAGCCAATAGCCAGTACCAACCTTGTGGCACCAGCCACAGGGTGATCCACATCCCGACCATTTCGTCCCAGACGATGCCCTGGTGGTCGCGGACCCGCAGATCATGGGCAACCTTGCCGCACAACCAGAAGCCGAACAGCATGGTGATGCCGAGCATCAGCCAGTAACCCCAGTCGGGCAACATCTGCCACAACGGTATAAAAGGCAGCGCAACTAACGAACCCCAAGTGCCGGGCGCTTTTGGCAGGGTGCCCGCACCGAAGCCGAACGCCAGGAAATGCCAGGGATTACGCCAGACCGAATGCGGTACGGACTCCGCCGGGGCCTGTTTGGGGTGATCTGTCACGGTGTCTCCCGAAAATGTTGATAACCCCGGGTTTGCGGGGTGATGTCCTGCCCGTTCGCGTCCAGCAGCGTCACGCCCTGTCCCGCCACGACCTGGCCGACAACGTGGATCGGCCAGCCGTCGGCGAGCAATGCCGGTATTTGGCCGGGCGGCAAAGTGAAGGCCAGCACGTAGTCATCGCCACCACTCAAGGCTGCCACGCGGGCCGCATTCTCACCGAGAAAACTCACCAGTGCCGTGGAAAGCGGCAGTTTTTCGCTTTCGATCAGCAAGCCGACAGCTGAAGCCTTGGCGATATGCCCGCAATCGGCGAGCAAACCGTCGGAGATATCCAGTGCCGAGGTGGCCTTGCCGCGCAACGCCATGCCCAGATCAAGCTGCGGCTGTGGTGACCAATAATGCGCCAACAACGGACCGGCAACATCGGCTGCCGCGACTCGCTCACCCAACACCAACGACAGCGCACCGGCCGCGTTGCCCAGTTCGCCGCCCACACACACCAAGTCACCGGGCTGCGCACCGCTGCGGGTCAGCGCAAGGCCCGACGGGACGCTACCAAACACGGTCATGGTCAGGCTTAGCGGGCCGCGTGTGGTGTCGCCGCCCACCAGCCGCACACCACAGTTTTGCGCCATGACGTTCAAACCACGGGCGAAAGCGTCCAACCAATCGGCGGTTACCGTCGGCAAGGTCAGGGCAAGGGTAAAGGCAATCGGAGTGGCGCCCATGGCAGCCAAGTCACTGACCGCTACAGCCAGCGAACGCTGACCAAGCAGAAACGGGTCGCAAGGGTCTGCGAAATGCACACCCGCCACGAGCGTGTCGGTGGAAATTGCCAACTGCTCCCCTGCGGGAACAGCGAGCAAGGCGCAGTCGTCGCCGATCCCCAGCGCAACACCCTCGCCGCCCTGCGCACAAGGCGCGGCGGCGAAGTAATTGCGGATCAGCTCAAACTCACCCATGGCAGCTGCAGCGCGAATCAGCGCTTGAACGCCTTCACTTCAGCTTCACGCAAACGCGGCGCCAGCTTGTCGAGCACACCGTTGACGAATTTGTGACCGTCGGTGGAACCGTAGACCTTGGCCAGTTCGATCCCTTCGTTGATCACCACGCGGTACGGAACGTCGACGCGCTTGAGCAGCTCCCAGGTGGACAGGCGCAGGACCGCCAGTTCAACCGGATCGAGCTCCTCAATGGTGATGTCCAGGCACGGAGCGAGCGCAGAATCGATCTCGGTCTTGTGCGCTGGTACACCGTGCAGGATGTCGTGGAAGTAGGCCGCATCGACATCGCTGAAATCGTTATCGACCCGGAACTGCGCTTCGATCTCGTTCAGCGAAGTTTTGGCCATGTGCCATTGGTACAGAGCCTGAGTCGCGAGCTGACGGGCTTCGCGACGCTTGACGCTCTTGGATGGCTTGCCAGCGTCCGCAGGTTTCGGATCGCGCGGGTTGAAACGATCGCTTTCGTCGCTAATCACTTGGCCTCCAACTGCGCCAGCAGGCTGACCATTTCCAGAGCGGACAAGGCAGCTTCGGCACCTTTGTTGCCGGCTTTGGTGCCGGAACGTTCAATGGCTTGCTCGATCGAGTCGACGGTCAGCACGCCAAAGGCGACCGGTACGCCGAACTCCATGGACACCTGGGCCAGGCCCTTGGTGCATTCGCCTGCCACGTATTCGAAGTGCGGAGTGCCACCACGAATGACCGCGCCCAGGGCGATGATCGCTGCGTATTCGCTGCGCTGGGCAACTTTCTGCGCGACCAACGGGATTTCGAAGGCGCCAGGCGCACGGATGATGGTGATATCGCTTTCGCTCACGCCATGGCGAACCAGGGCATCAACAGCACCACTCACCAGGCTTTCGACGACGAAGCTGTTGAAGCGGCCGACCACCAGGGCATAGCGGCCTTTGGGGGCGATGAAGGTACCTTCGATG
>JAPLSD010000799.1 GCA_026398835.1 Pseudomonas sp. | reverse complement strand
GGGAAGAAGAACACGATCGAGCAGAAGATGAACAGGAACACCACCACGCCGACGATATCTTTCACGGTGTAGTACGGGTGGAAGGCAATGCCATCCAGCGGTACGCCGTTTTCGTCTTTGTGCTTTTTGATGTCCACGCCGTCCGGGTTGTTCGAACCGACTTCGTGTAGCGCCAGAACGTGCAGCACGACCAGACCGAGAATCACGATCGGCAACGCTACGACGTGCAAAGCGAAGAAGCGGTTCAGGGTAATACCCGAAATCAGGTAGTCACCACGGATCCACTGGGTCAGGTCGTTGCCGATGACCGGGATCGCACCGAACAGCGAGATGATCACCTGAGCTCCCCAGTACGACATCTGCCCCCAAGGCAGCAGGTAGCCCATGAAGGCTTCAGCCATCAGTGCCAGGTAGATCAGCATGCCGAACACCCACACCAGTTCACGCGGCTTCTGATACGAACCGTAGAGCAAACCACGGAACATGTGCAGATAGACCACGATGAAAAACGCCGAGGCGCCAGTGGAGTGGAGCAGACGCAGGATCGAGCCGTACTCGACGTCGCGCATGATGTATTCGACGGAAGCAAATGCCTCTTCTGCCGACGGGGTGTAGCTCATGGTCAGCCAGACACCGGTAACGATCTGGTTAACCAGAACCAGCAGTGCCAGGGAGCCAAAGAAATAGAAGAAGTTGAAGTTCTTCGGGGCGTAATACTTGCTGAGATGGTCTTCCCACATTTTAGTGGCGGGGAAGCGCGCATCAACCCAATCCATGAACTTGCTCATCACGCTTTCTCCGTATCGACGCCAATGACAATGACGCTGTCCGACTCATAGGAATGCGGTGGCACTGGCAGATTCAGAGGCGCAGGTTGCGACTTGTAGACGCGGCCGGCCAGATCGTAGTGAGAACCGTGGCAAGGGCAGAAATAGCCACCCACCCAATCCTTACCCAGATCAGCAGGCGCCACTTCCGGACGGAAGGTCGGCGAGCAGCCCAAATGCGTGCAGATGCCGATCAGCAGCAGAACTTCTGGCTTGATCGACCGCGTTTGCGGGTCGACATAGGTCGGTTGCGTCGAGTTCTTGGAGGTAGGGTCAGCCAACTGGCCCTCGATCTTCTTCAGATTCCCCAGGATTTCCTCTGTACGGCGGACGATGAATACCGGTTGACCGCGCCACTCAGCAATCATCTGCTGGCCTGGATCGATCTTGCTGATATTCACTTTCACCGGTGCACCTGCGGCTTTCGCCTTGGCACTGGGAAACCATGACCCCACGAACGGGACCGCAGCCCCAACCGCTCCTGCAGCACCCACCACGGATGTGGCTGCTACCAAGAAGCGACGCCGGCCTGCATTCACGCCGTCATTGCTCATTCAGTCCTCTCCCATCAGCTTTGTGGCCTGTTAAATCAGGCATCTACTAAGTAAAAATCTGAACTTATAAAAATTTTGCCGAATGGTAATGAAAAGCCCCTATTCTGACAAGGTAATTACCATCCTGCCCCAGCGGCAAGCCTTGTAGTATAGGGGCTCTGCGGATGTGGCAAGTTGTCACACCAAAAAAACATCGCCCATAAAAAACGCCCAGCTCCGTGAGGAAACTGGGCGCTTTTGAACGTAAAAGCGAATTAACGCTTCGAGTACTGCGGACGCTTACGCGCTTTACGCAGACCAACTTTCTTACGTTCAACTTCACGTGCATCACGAGTAACGAAGCCAGCTTTGCGCAGTGCACCGCGCAGAGTTTCGTCGTACTGCATCAGTGCGCGAGTGATACCGTGGCGGATTGCGCCAGCTTGACCACTTACACCACCACCGATCACGGTGACGTAGATGTCGAACTTCTCGACAGTCTCAGTCAATTCCAGCGGCTGACGAACTACCATGCGGGCAGTTTCGCGACCGAAGAAATTATCCAGGGAGCGGTTGTTGATGGAGATGTTACCAGTGCCCGGACGCAGGAAAACGCGTGCGGTTGCAGTCTTGCGACGGCCAGTGCCGTAATTTTGAGTCGCCGACATAATGAACTATTCCGTTAAAACTTCAGTTCTTGGGGCTGCTGAGCAGTATGAGGGTGTACAGCGCCCGCATAGACTTTCAGCTTACGGTACATGTCGCGACCCAGCGGGTTCTTAGGCAGCATGCCTTTTACCGCGGTCTCGATCACGCGTTCAGGAGCTTTGGCGATCAACTTTTCGAAGTTGATCGACTTAATCCCGCCCGGGAAACCGGAGTGAGAGTAGTACATTTTGTCAGTGAACTTGGCGCCAGTGACACGTACTTGCTCAGCGTTGATCACGACGATGTAGTCACCGGTGTCAACGTGCGGAGTGTACTCAGGCTTGTGCTTGCCACGCAGGCGGCTCGCGATTTCGGTGGCCAGACGACCCAGGGTCTGACCAGCAGCGTCGACGATGAACCAGTCGCGCTTCGCTATCGGGGGCTCGGGTCAGCGCGTCCGTTCAACGGCAAGATTCTTCGGCAGGCGGCGCATCACTTCCACTGCAGAAAGAGGTGCGCAATTATGCAGATTGCGAAAAAATTTTCAACCTGCTTTTATGATTGTTTTGCCGAAGGAGCACCCGATGGACTATCGCCAGCTAGGCCGAACCGATCTGAACGTGAGTGCTATCTGCCTCGGAACCATGACCTGGGGCGAGCAGAACAGCGAGGCTGAGGCCTTTGCCCAGATCGAACTGGCCAAAAGTGCCGGGGTCAATTTTATCGACACTGCCGAAATGTACCCGGTGCCGCCAAAAGCCGAAACCTATGCCAGCACCGAGCGCTACATCGGCAATTGGTTCAAGACTCGCGGCGATCGCGCCGATTGGGTACTCGCCAGCAAGATCGCCGGCCCCGGCAACGGCATCGACTACGTGCGTGACGGTCAGCTCAAACACAACCGCAAGCATATCGTCGAAGCTGTGGACGCCAGCCTCAAGCGCCTGCAGACCGACTGGATCGACCTCTACCAGCTGCACTGGCCTGAGCGCAGCACCAATTTCTTCGGGCAACTCGGCTACAAGCACAAGGCTGATGAAGACTTCACGCCACTGGAAGAAACCCTCGAAGCGCTGGACGAACAGGTCAAGGCTGGCAAGATCCGCCATATCGGCCTGTCCAACGAGACGCCATGGGGCACCATGAAGTTTCTGGCGCTGGCCGAAAGCCGTGGCTGGCCGCGGGCGGTGTCGATCCAGAACCCGTACAACCTGCTCAACCGCAGTTTCGAAGTCGGCCTGGCGGAAATCGCCATCCGCGAACAGTGCGGCCTGCTGGCTTATTCGCCGCTGGCGTTCGGTTTTCTGTCGGGCAAATACGAAGGTGGGGCACGCCCGGCCAAAGGCCGCCTGAGCCTTTACAGCCGCTTCAGCCGCTATTTCAACCCGCAGTCAGAGGCTGCCTGCAGCCGTTATGTTGCCCTGGCCCGCGAACACGGTCTGGACCCGGCACAAATGGCCCTGGCCTATGTGACCCAGCAGCCGTTCGTGACCAGCAACATCATTGGCGCCACAACCCTCGAGCAGCTTGAGAGCAACCTTGCCAGCTTCGATTTGAAGCTGACTGATGAAGTGCTGACCGGAATCGAGGCGATTCACAAGGATCACCCGAATCCAGCACCGTAATTTCCAGCGCTGATCGTTCCCTCGCTCTGCGTGGGAATGCCGCCATGGACGCTCCGCGTCTGCTTCTGAATGTGACGCAGAGCGTCACGGGATGCATTCCTTTGCTGCGCGTGGGAACGATCATTACAAAGACCGCGCAATAATCTCCTTCATAATCTCGTTGGTCCCCGCATAGATCCGCTGTACCCGCGCATCCGCCCAGGCGCGGGCCACCGGGTACTCCCACATGAAGCCGTAACCGCCATGCAACTGCACGCATTCGTCGAGCACTTTGCATTGCAGATCAGTGCCCCAGTACTTGGCCATCGCCGCCGTCGGCACGTCCAGCTTGCCTTGCAGATGCAGCTCCAGGCAGCGGTCGACGAAGACCCGGCCGATCTGTATTTCAGTGGCCATTTCCGCCAATTTGAAACGGGTGTTCTGAAAATCGGCGATGGCCTTGCCAAACGCCTTGCGCTCGCGGGTGTATTCCAGCGTCCACTGCAAAGCCGCTTCGGCCGACGCCAGACCGCCTATCGCGACCGTCAGGCGCTCTTGCGGCAACTCCTGCATCAGATAGGCGAAGCCCATCCCGGCCTGCCCCAGCAGGTTCTCCTTGGGCACACTGACGTCTTGAAAGAACAGCTCCGAAGTGTCCTGGGCCTTCATGCCGACCTTTTCCAGACGTTTGCCCTTGGCAAAGCCCGGCGTGTCCGCTTCCACCAGGAACAGGCTGGTGCCCTTCGCGCCCGCCTTCGGATCGGTCTTGGCCACGACGATCACCAGGTCGGCAAGAAAGCCGTTGGTGATGAAGGTTTTCGAGCCATTGATCACGTACTCGTCACCGTCCAGCACCGCAGTGGTCTTCACCCCTTGCAGGTCGGAACCGGCGCCCGGCTCCGTCATGGCAATGGCCGTGACCATTTCGCCAGAGACCAGTTTCGGCAGGTATTTGTGCTTCAGGGCTTCACTGCCGTAATGCAGGATGTAGGGCGCAACGATGTCCGAGTGCAGTGAAAAGCCAATACCGGTCAATCCGAGACGGCCGACCTCTTCAATCACCACCGCACTGTAGAGAAAGTCCGCCCCCAGCCCACCGTACTCTTCCGGCAAATGCGAGCAGAGCATCCCCGCTTCCCCCGCCTTGTTCCATAGCTTGCGGTCGATGTATCCCTGTTTTTCCCATTGCCCATGGAACGGCACAGCCTCTTTTTCGAGAAAGGTACGCACACTGTCGCGAAAGAGTTCGTGCTCGGAACTGAACAAGGTTCTGGGGACCATGCGGACACCTCTAATTATTGTTAGTCGGGATTGACCCACAGAGCCTATGCCGCCTATCCCTCACAGGACACTGGACACATCCGACAAAAAATAAGACGATCCAGCCGTTTGGTGACCACTTTCCCCTATAAGAATAATTGAATTATGTCTATCCAGCTCTCCACGCCCCTGCGGCGCGTCAGCATCCTGGCTATCGATCGGGTTTTCGCCTCAACCCTTATGCAAGCCAAGGATTTCTTTCATCTGGCCAGCCTGCGCTATGGCAAACAACTCGGCCACGGCCTGACCCCGGCATTCGAAACCCGTCTGGTCAGCCCCGATGGACAGTCGGTGTGCAGCTTCAGCGATGTGATCCTGCCAGTGGACGGCGGCCTGGAAAATACCGACGTCATCATCCTGCCGGCCTTCTGGGACGATTTCGAAACACTCTGCCAGCGTTATCCACAAGTGATGCCATGGCTGCGCGAACAACACGCCCGCGGCGCCGTGCTCTGCGGCGAAGCCACTGGAGTCTTCTGGCTCGCCGAAGCCGGCCTGCTCGACGGCAAGGAGGCGACCACCTACTGGCGCTTCTTCAATGCCTTCAGCGAACGCTTCCCCAAGGTCCATCTCAATCAGGACAAGCACCTGACCGACGCCGACAACCTCTACTGCGCCGGCGGCACCACCTCGGCCTGCGACCTCTATATCTACTTGATCGAACGCTTCTGCGGCAGCAACATTGCCCAAGCCGTGGCCCGCGACATTCTCTATGAAGTGCAACGCAGCTACGCCCCCGGCCGAATCGGTTTCGGCGGACAGAAACTGCACCAGGACGTGATCATCCTGCAGATTCAGCACTGGCTCGAAGAGCACTTCGCCGACAAGTTCCGCTTCGAGGACGTCGCTCGCGAACACGGCATGAGCATCCGCAACTTCATGCGTCGCTTCCAGACCGCCACCGGCGACAAGCCGCTGCACTACCTGCAACGCCTGCGCATCGAAACCGCCAAGGGTCTGCTCTCCGCCAGTCGCAAAAGCATCAAGACCATCAGCTATGAAGTCGGTTATGACGATGCGAGCTTCTTTGCCAGGTTGTTCCGCCAGCACACTGAGCTGTCGCCGAATCAGTATCGGCAGCAGTTTCAGCAGGCGGCTTAAAGAACAGGCGCCGTCTCAGATAGCTGAGCGGCGCCTATTGAACATTTGAGCGTTACCAACAATTCCAATTCAACACTTATATCTAACTCACAAATACAACACCCTATTAAAATACAATCCCTAGCCTCACGAGTATTTATCCTACACAAAAATCGGAACACAGAGCACTAGAGAACTCGACTTTACACTTGTAAGCCAACCGCTTAAGACTTCAACATACATCCCTGCAAACAACATCAACACACGATAACTGCGCACCTGACAGGGAAGATCAACTGTGACTATCGGATCAAGCTACAATTATCCTTCAGATATTGCCAAGGATACTGCTCGAACAACGCGCTCCGCTAAAAATAAATGGGTCGCTCGCTTCCCGAACCCGCCAGACTTATGCTTTGACTATCGAGCATTAGTAGATCAAGAGAATGGCATCGCAAAAGCAACCAACCCAAACCATAAAATATGCATCATTGGTGCAGGTGTGACTGGACTCACTGCCGCCAGAGAACTTTATCGTTGCGGCTTTACCGATATAACGCTTATAGAACAATCTAAACGCATAGGTGGCAGACACCTTACAGTTTCTGGAAGTCGGAACTCCGCAGCGAGTCATACACCGTTTGAAATGGGGGCTATGCGCATGCCCTTCTTCAACAGAGCAGGCGAGCCACCTACGGAGGGTAGATCCCTGATGGCTTACTATGCCAAGGAATTTGACTTGTCTATTTCAGACTTCCCCAATCCTGGAAGCCAGTGGGTAACGTCGACTGGAATCTATCTTCGAGAAGGAAGCGTGGGGGGCGGACCTACTCCACAGATGCTGATATGGACGAATGAAGACGGCCTGACACCGCCGCCCGGCGAGGAGCTTCAAAAGGTTTACGCCAAGTGGAAAGCATTTGCCGACCGCATGACTCGCCACGTAGCAGAGGTTTACGCCAGTCAACAATGGGAAGCCATGTGGGCCGCTATCGTCGAAAAATACGAGAGCATTTCATTTCGCGACCTGGTCAGCATGCCCGCAGTAGAAACCTGGCATGAAAGCTCACCCGGAAATTTCGGTGGGATGGGCATGACCACAGAAGAGTCTGCTGTTTTCTATTCGATAGGCATTGGTGACGGTAGCTGGGGCGCCTTTTATGACGTCTGCTCCCTTTATCCCCTGCGTACTGCAATTTTTGGATTCAGCAGCCAGCTACAACTGATCCATGGTCGAGTAGACTCAAGCGGTGAGCCTATAGATTCACCTTGCTTGCACAGCGAAGCCGTTTTTGACTCAAAGGGACTGGACTTCGATAGGCCTCGGTATATCGGGCTAGCTACTTTGGATGAATGTCTGCTATTCATGAAAACAGAGGAAACCGGAAAATCCTTCTATGAACACAGCATTGAAAGAAGTACCGGTTTCCTCACGGACTCATCCGTGACGAAGCTGAAAAAACTGGATAACCAAAAAACACGCGTCTACTTCAACTGGAAATCCAGCCGCCCCGAGCAAACTCAGGAATTATTCGATGATTTTGACTCTGTCATCATGACCCTTCCCTCATGGCTGATCGAAACACGAATCAAACTGGAAAACTTCAACCAGGAGATGCTTCCGTTCGACACAATCAATGCCTATAAAACTGCTCACTGGGAAACCAGCTGTAAAGTCTATGCGCCGTTAAAAAAATCATTCTTATCAAAAAACACCAAAATTCCGCAGGCCATAGTCACAGACAGCTTTATCCATGACATATACACCTATCGCTATAATGAAAACTATAGTTATGACTGCATTCTTCTAAGCTACACATGGGAGGATGACGCAACCAAACTCGCCTCATTCACCGACAAAGAGCTTGTTACGAAGTGCGCAAAAGAGCTTGATCGGATACTCATGAACTCCGCCAATATTCAAGAAAAAATCTCTCCCTATATCGGTATTGATCAAGCAGTCGTCCAGCGCTGGATGACCGATAAAAATGCCTTGGGGTGTGCCAAGTTATACCGGCCCGGCACCTACTACGACGCCGTAGGCTTGATGAAGTACAACAGGGACTTTTCACATATTTCAGGCCTCTATTTTTCTGGCGAGTCCTTTTCAGTCGATGCCGGCTGGACAGAACCTTGCTTTCGAGGCGCCGTCGATGCGGTCATTCATATCTGCAATAAAACCGAAGCTACATTCAATGGCGGTTTTTCCATGAGTGACTATCCAGAATACAAGCTCAGGAGCTGACCTCCATTCTCGCCGCTCAAGAGCCAATGCATGAAGTGTATTGGCTCAGCCTCACCCACCATAAATCCCTCCCTACCAGCACTATCGGGCCATTTTGCCGCCAATCGAGCAAAATCGAACTACCCCTCATCAACTTTAGGGATCGGGACTACAGCCTAAAAGGAAACTGCTGACTTACGCCATCAGCCGGTTCGACTCTTATAAAAAAGACAACCACACAGGTTGCAAAACAATAAAAAGAGGTCGTCCGAAATGAGCGAATCAACAAGTCCTGTTCGTGTAGCAGTCGTGCAATTCGACCCACAAGTCGGCATGGCGAATTGTGAGCGTAATTTACGTTATGGTCTGGATTTGGCCCTGGAGGCGGTGAACGGGGGGGCAAATCTCATCGTTCTACCTGAGCTTTCAAATACCGGTTATTTCTTCAGCAATCGCCAGGATGCCTTCGATCATTCGGAGAAGATTCCCTGCGGGCCGAGTGTGCAAGTCTGGATGGATTTCGCCTGCAAGCACAAGGTCTACCTGGTGGCCGGCTTGACCGAACGCGACGGTATGCGACTCTTCAACACCGGCGTTCTTGTGGGACCTGACGGTTATATTGGCAAGTATCGAAAAGCCCATTTGTGGAACCTGGAAAAACTATGGTTCACACCAGGTGATCTCGGCTTCCCTGTTTTTGATACGCCAATAGGCCGCATCGGGTTGTTGATATGCTGGGATATCTGGTTCCCGGAAGTGCCGCGAATCCTGAGTCAGCAAGGCGCGGACATTATTTGCAGCTTGAACAACTGGGTCTGGACGCCTCCGCCCCTGTTCGACGACGCCGGCAAGTGCATGGCTTCGTATCTGACGATGACGGCAGCTCACGTCAACAACGTGTTTATTGCAGCCGCCAGCCGGATCGGCGAAGAGCGAGGTGCTCGTTACCTGGGCTGCTCACTGATTGCCGGTACCAATGGCTGGCCTATCGGCTCAGTGGCCTCTGCGGACAAGCAAGAAATTCTGTTTGCCGATATTGACCTGACCAGCTCCCGTAGTGCGCCCATCTGGAACAACTTGAACGATCTGCATCGCGATCGTCGAGCCGATCTCTACGATCAGATGCTCGGTTATACCCAACACCCTTGTCTCCCGCGCTGATAGCGGGGGCATGACGTATGGAAACCACAACCGAAAAACACCGGCCGAACCGACTTGCCAGTAGATCGCTGCTTGATACTGCGATCATCCTGCTGATGATCGGCACGATACTGCTGATTATCTGGCTTTCATTCACCAACCGCTCTTCCTGGTCAGCACATTGGCCAAGCTACAGTGACATGGTGTCGAGCCTTTCCGAGCCGAGTGCCTGGCTGCGCTGGGTGCTGGGAGACATCAGCGAGGTTGCCTTCTACAAACACGAGTTCGCTTCTATCGGGCTGCTGGCTGGGGCCTATCTGGCCTACTGGGCGAATCGAACGGGGAAGTCCTGGCAAGGTTTTGCCATTTCCTACGGCACTGGATTATGGCCATGGCTGATCACTAGCTCGCTGCTTGGACTGCTGCTGAGTAACCTCCTTTGGGGCTGGACGGTCACGGCGACAAGTTGGCAACCCACGTTTGCGGCATTTGTTTCATTGCCGGCGGCGATGGTGCTGATGTTTGGAGGTGGCTGGAAGGTCACGATCAACGGAGCAATCATGGGCGCCGTGCTCGTCACCCCGATGTGTTTGCTGATCGTCAACTACGTATGTAATCCATTGGGTTTGCCAGCTGTGATTGGCAATGTCTCGGGCATGGCTGTCGCCAGTGTCATTGCCTTTCTGCTCTGTCGGTACCTGCCGAGCCTGGTGAAGTCCGAGCAATCCGGCCTATCTGAGAAGCCATCCGACTCTTCGGCCGCAGTTGCCGTAAAAAAGACACCTGACTACGGAGTTTTCTGGAGCCTGCGCCGAGTTTTGGCAGACTTTTCGGAAGCGCCGTTCTTTGGCAATGAACTGGCCAGCCTTGGCCTGTTACTGGGGGCGGTGTTGGCTTACACCTTGAACCCCATGAGTCCGGTATACGGCTCAGGTTTGCTGCCACAGCTGATCGGCGCGCAGGCTTTGACGTCAGCTTTAGGCGTGGTGATCTGGCGTCGACAATGGATATTGCGCGGCTGGTATCCCACCTACATTCCGCTGGTGTCCGTAGTGCCGGCGGCGGTTCTGACATATGGCGGCAGTTGGCAGGTCATAGGCTCAAGCGCACTGCTAGGAGCACTTATTGCGCCACCCTTGGCGTGTGCGATTGCCAAAAGGTTGCCGACCGACATGCATTCCTACATCGGGAATGTCTTGTCCATGGCCATCAGCACCTTGCTGATCGTTCCGCTTATCGGACTCCTGATAACCAATTAATTCATAAGCCGCACTTCTCCCATTCGGTTGTACCAATGTCCCGCCACTGAAGACTGGGTACAGCCACTTTTTAATCGCAATAAATCGAGCGAGGTATGACATGAACCTGCCCAAACTGGCCATCGCGGCTCTCGGCGGCACCGTGAGCATGCAAGCCAGAAATGCTGGTGAAGGTGTTATCCCGACAGTCAGCGGCGAAACCCTCCTGGCCTCGGTACCGGAACTGACGACACTGGCCCGGGTGACCGTTGAAACACTCGGGCTACTCCCAAGTGCCTCACTGGATTTCGAGTTCTTGCTGAGTGTCCTTTCCTGGGCGAAATACCAGGTTGAGCAAGGCGCTATTGGCGTTGTCATCACTCAGGGCACGGACACCCTCGAAGAAACAGCAATATTTTTCGATTACTTGTGGAATCACGACGAACCTCTGGTCCTGACCGGTGCTATGCGTTCAGCAGCCCAAGTGGGGGCCGATGGGCCGGCGAATCTGCTGGATGCCTGCCGAGTAGCACTGACTGAAAACAGCCGTCAGCGAGGCGTTCAGGTGGTAATGAACGGCCAGACTCACCCAGCGTGCAGCGTCCGTAAAACCGACTCATTGGCATTGCAAGCGTTTACCTCCCCAGTTTTTGGTCCCACAGGCATGCTCGTGGAGGGAACCGTCCGCTATCTACGCCGGCCGGCCCCCCGGATGCTTTTACCCTTGCCACACCAGACAACCCAGAAGATTGCCCTGCTGGAAGCATCTCTTTCTGCGGACACCTTGCTATTGGAGAACATCCTCAAGCTGGGGTACGACGGACTGGTTATCGCTGGTTTCGGCGCAGGACACGTCTCAGAGAGCTGGGCTGAGGCTATCGAAAAAATCGCAGAAAAAATCCCGGTCATCATTGCGACCCGGACCGGTTCAGGCTCTACCGCTCAGTCCTCTTATGGTTTTATTGGCAGCGAGATGGATCTGATCCGCAAAGGTGCATCGATGGCGGGATTTCTCTGTCCGCGCAAAGCCAGAATCCTGCTCTGGATGCTCGTCGGCTGCCAGCGACAAAATGAGCTAGAGCGTTACCTCAAAGAGGACATCAAGTCTGGAAAATGACATACACAAAAAAGGGCCTGCAATGCAGGCCCTTTTTTGACGATCTAGACAGTCTTACGGCTTGTGCGCCCGCGACAGGAACTCGTGGGACTGCATTTCCAGCAAACGGCTGAGGGTGCGCTGGAACTCGAAGTTCAAGCGACCGCCGGTGTAGAGGTCTTTGAGCTCGACTTCGGCCGAAATGATCAGCTTGACGTTACGGTCGTAGAACTCGTCGACCATGTTGATAAAGCGTCGGGCGATGTCGTCGGTGGTGACGGTCATCTGCTGGACGTCGCTGAGCAACACGGCGTGGAAGATCTTGCCCAGTTCGATGTAGTCGTTCTGGCTGCGAGGGCCATCGCAGAGTTCGCGGAAGTCGAACCAGGCCACGTCATCGCAGGTGCGCAGGGCTCGGATTTCGCGATTTTCGATCATCAGTACATCGTTCTCGACGGCCTGAGTGCATTCCGGTGTCAGGGCGCGGAAGCTCTTGCGCAAGCTTTCATTGGCCGCCGCGTCCAGCGGGAAATGGAACAGCTCGGCCTGCTCGAGGTGACGCAAACGATAATCGACGCCGCTGTCGACGTTGACGATATCGGTGTTCTGCTTGATCAGGGCGATAGCCGGCAAGAAGCGCGCACGTTGCAGGCCATCTTTGTACAGACCGTCCGGGACGATGTTCGATGTCGCGACCAGGGTCACGCCATTTTTGAACAGCTCTTCCATCAGCGTGCCG
>JAPLSD010000142.1 GCA_026398835.1 Pseudomonas sp. | reverse complement strand
GGGCATTCAGAACCTGCAAACGCCTGCCAAGTTCGGCGGCAAGCTGGGTGATTTCGTCCATGGTCCTCTCCTGATCTGGCTGGCGTGAGGCCTACCGTACACGAGCGTATCGCGCTTGCAAGACGCTTGGTCGGTCAAAATATTAACGGGCGATGGCTCTGACATACGCCTGACAGGCCTGCAAGGCAATCAGTCCCTGATCGTCTGCGTCGGTGATGCCGATAATTCGTTGAGCATGTCCAGGGTCAAGTCGGACTCACGCGGCCCCATGAACCACGCTGTCGGTGGTAGCGCTCGGGGGCGGGTTTGAATAAAGGGGGTATCGCCATCAGTAGCCCGCTTCCTTGCAGGTTGGGGTCGCTGGCTTCGCCCCAAGATTGCCAATCCATTGGTTCTGGTTGCTGAAAGCTATCTAGCGATCCTGACTGGTATCACGCGGTGGCACTTGGCAAACACCCAGCTTCCTGGCTGCCCACTGCTCGTAAAGCCCGATGGCCACATCAGCACCGGCCATGGCGGTCAGGCAACCAAATGCACACGCAGTCCAGATCGACACACCGGCGGCGTACAACAACATGATCGCCGAGACCCCGCAGACCATGCAGGCCCCGGAGCGCAGGGCCAGACGCCGGATCAGTGACCAGCCGCGGGCGCCCTCCTTGTCGGCACGCCACATTTCGCCAGACACCCCGCCGACCAGCGCCAGGACGACGACCAGCCAGATCGGCACGTCCAGCAACGCTTGTTGCTCGTTTGTCATGTCACGCCTCCTGAATTGATGGATAACTGATGAGTACCGCCTGTGTTCTTCAAGCGGTTTCTTTTGATATGAACTAAAGAGCCTCGTTGCGAGCCGTCGTTGGGCGGCTTGAGACAAAGAATATGCATGTATGCATATACAATCAATGCATTAACGCAATTATTTATGCGCGACAAATGCGTCAGCGCATCAAAACCGCATAGACCAAGGCTCAGGCGGCTTTCTACGGACGAAAAAAACCCGCTCAGTGGCGGGCTTTATCTGACAGTGGTGAGGCTAACGGGCGTACATGCCCCACCAGAAGACGTGACCAAGGATGGCAATCTGCTCTTCCTGGATTTCCTGGAAGGTGTAGTCCTCATCCGGGTGCTCATCGCGATTGAAGCTGCGCAGACGAATTCCGGAAGGCAGACGGTAGAGCTGCTTCACCCGCAGCTGGCCGTTATGGTTAATCGCATAAAGGTCGCCGTCGATGATATCGCCGATCGCGCACTTGCCGGCATTGACCCCTACCGTGGCGCCGTCACGCAGCACCGGCAGCATGCTGTTACCGCGAACGGTCACGCATTTGGCCTGGTCAAACTGCACACCGTTGTGCCGCAGGCTGCGTTTGCCGAAGCGCAAGCTGGCCTTCTCGCTTTCTTCGATGACGAATCTTCCTGATCCAGCAGCCAATTCAACCTCACGAAGAAAGGGGATCGACACCTCGTCATCATCGACGGGGGTATCGTCATCCCACAGGCTTATGTCCTTGAGTTCCGAATGCAACTCGTCGCGCACCGCCCCTTTGGCCGGCGCAACACCCGCGCGCCCGCGCAATTGATCGGTGCTCACACGGAAGTACTCGGCGATTCGCGAGATGTGCTTATCCGAAGGATCGACGATCTTGCCGCTGAGAATGCGCGAGAGGGTGGATTGAGGCACGCCGGTTCGACGGTGAAGCTCCGTGGGGGAGATCCCGTTGCGATCGAGCAGCTCTTTTAAGACAGTAGAAACGTTGCGTTTTTGCATAACGCGCATACTGAAGGTTCTTTGCATTGATGACAAATGCTGATTTGCATAAATTATGCACTCACTTTTAACGAATCGCTCTAAACCACTGATGAATAAAGCACTTTCAGACTTATCCAGCCACACGCCGATGATGCAGCAGTACTGGCGCCTGAAGAATCAGCACCCTGACCAGCTGATGTTCTACCGCATGGGTGACTTCTACGAGATCTTCTACGAAGACGCGAAGAAGGCTGCCAAATTACTGGATATCACCCTGACCGCGCGCGGGCAGTCGGCCGGACAGGCGATTCCGATGTGTGGGATTCCTTACCACGCAGCCGAAGGCTACCTGGCGAAACTGGTGAAGCTCGGCGAGTCGGTGGTGATCTGTGAGCAAGTCGGCGATCCGGCGACCAGCAAAGGTCCGGTGGACCGCCAGGTGGTGCGCATCATTACTCCGGGTACGGTCAGTGATGAAGCGCTGCTCGACGAGCGCCGGGACAACCTGATTGCGGCGGTACTGGGTGACGAGCGTCTGTTCGGCCTGGCCGTGCTGGACATCACCAGCGGCAACTTTACCGTTGTAGAAATCAAAGGCTGGGAAAACCTGTTGGCGGAGCTGGAGCGCGTCAACCCGGTCGAACTGATGATCCCGGATGATTGGCCAAAGGATCTGCCGGCCGAAAAGCGCCGTGGCGTACGTCGCCGCGCGCCGTGGGATTTCGAGCGAGACTCGGCGCTCAAAAGCCTTTGCCAACAATTCTCTACCCAGGACCTGAAAGGCTTTGGCTGCGAGAACCTGACCCTGGCCATCGGCGCCGCGGGCTGCCTGCTCAGCTACGCCAAAGAAACCCAGCGCACTGCCCTGCCGCACTTGCGCAGCCTGCGCCACGAACGCCTCGACGATACCGTGGTGCTGGACGGTGCGAGCCGTCGCAATCTGGAGCTGGACACCAACCTCGCCGGCGGACGCGAAAATACCCTGCAGTCAGTGGTCGACCGTTGCCAGACCGCCATGGGCAGCCGCCTGTTGACGCGCTGGTTGAACCGTCCGCTGCGTGACTTGCAGATATTGCAGGCGCGGCAGACCTCAATCACCTGCCTGCTGGATGGCTATCGCTTTGAAAAGCTGCAACCGCAGCTCAAAGAAATCGGCGATATCGAACGGATCCTCGCCCGGATCGGCCTGCGTAACGCCCGTCCACGGGATTTGGCCCGCCTGCGTGATGCGCTGGCGGCCTTGCCGGAACTGCAAGTGGCCATGACCGAACTTGAGGCCCCCCACCTCAACCAACTGGCCGTGACCACCAGCACTTATCCTGAGCTTGCGGCCCTGCTGGCAAAAGCCATTATCGACAACCCGCCGGCGGTGATCCGTGATGGCGGCGTGTTGAAAACCGGTTACGACGCCGAGCTGGATGAACTGCAATCGTTGAGCGAAAACGCCGGGCAGTTCCTGATCGACCTCGAAGCCCGGGAAAAAGCCCGTACCGGCCTTGCCAACCTGAAAGTCGGCTACAACCGGATTCACGGCTATTTCATTGAGTTGCCAAGCAAGCAGGCCGAACAGGCACCGGCTGACTACATTCGTCGCCAGACCCTCAAAGGTGCCGAGCGCTTTATCACCCCGGAGCTCAAAGCCTTCGAAGATAAAGCCTTGTCCGCCAAGAGCCGCGCACTGGCTCGTGAGAAAATGCTTTACGAAGCCCTGCTCGAGAACCTGATCGACCAGCTGCCGCCGCTGCAAGACACCGCTGCGGCATTGGCCGAACTGGATGTGCTGAGCAACCTGGCGGAGCGCGCACTGAACCTGGACCTGAACTGCCCACGCTTCGTCAGCGAGCCGTGCATGCGCATCACCCAGGGTCGTCACCCGGTGGTCGAACAAGTGCTGAGCACGCCGTTCGTGGCCAACGACCTCAACCTGGATGACAGCACCCGGATGCTGGTGATCACCGGTCCGAACATGGGCGGTAAATCCACTTACATGCGACAAACTGCGTTGATCGTGTTGCTGGCGCATATTGGCAGTTTCGTACCGGCCGCCAGTTGCGAGTTGTCTCTGGTGGACCGCATCTTCACCCGTATCGGCTCCAGTGATGACCTGGCCGGTGGACGTTCGACCTTCATGGTCGAAATGAGCGAAACCGCGAACATCCTGCACAACGCCACCGAACGCAGCCTGGTGTTGATGGACGAAGTCGGTCGCGGCACCAGCACCTTTGACGGTCTTTCCCTGGCTTGGGCTGCGGCCGAACGCCTGGCCCACCTGCGGGCCTATACGCTGTTTGCCACCCACTACTTTGAACTGACGGTGCTGCCGGAAAACGAGCCGCTAGTGGCCAACGTTCATCTCAATGCTACCGAGCACAACGAACGCATCGTCTTCCTGCACCACGTGCTGCCGGGCCCAGCCAGTCAAAGCTACGGTTTGGCGGTTGCACAACTGGCCGGAGTGCCGACGGAGGTGATCGTGCGGGCTCGCGAGCATCTGAGCCGCCTGGAAACCACCAGTCTGCCCCATGAAGTACCACGTCCTGTGAAGGGTAAGCCGTCCCCCCCACAACAGAGCGATATGTTCGCCTCTCTGCCCCATCCGGTGCTGGATGAGCTGGCCAAACTTGATCTGGATGACTTGACCCCGCGCAGAGCGCTAGAAATGCTCTATACATTGAAGACACGGATCTAACGCATATGTGTGCAAGCTGTTAGAATCTCGCGCGGTTTGGGATGCTGCAGGCTATTAGCCTGGTCTGCAGACTATCGCTCCCGAACCTGGCGACCCCGTCCTGTAGGGGCTCCGCTGCCGCCGCCTGAGGAGAGAATTAGAAATGACCTTCGTCGTCACCGACAACTGCATCAAGTGCAAGTACACCGACTGCGTAGAAGTCTGTCCGGTGGACTGCTTTTACGAAGGCCCGAACTTCCTGGTGATTCACCCGGATGAGTGCATTGACTGCGCGCTTTGTGAGCCAGAATGCCCTGCTGTGGCCATCTTCTCCGAAGATGAAGTCCCGGAAGAGATGCAAGAATTCATTCAGTTGAACGTTGAGCTGGCCGAAATCTGGCCCAACATCACTGAGAAGAAAGAATCGCTGCCGGATGCAGAAGAGTGGGATGGCGTGAAGGGCAAGATCAAAGACCTCGAACGCTAATAACCACCGCGCCCCCGAAAAGGCCCCTTGTGGGCCTTTTTGCTTTGTAGGCAGGCAAAAAAAGGGGCGGTATGACCCGCCCACATTTTTTCCTTAGTCCCTGTGTTCCTTTTCATCGTCCTGATGAATCGCTTCCTGCGATGTCCTTGACCATCGTCCTTGATGGCTGTGTCTATCCGTTGACACAGCACTGATAGTAGAGAGTTCCCCACCAAGAGCAATCGCACAAACCCGGCGAAACAGTGAGGCAACCTGCTGCTGCTTCTTAAAAAAAGATCTTTTAAATCAACTTATTAAGAAAAGTCAGCAACGCCAATGGACGTCTACCCTGAGGCAAAAAAACCGAACACTTACGAAAGAGTAGGCCAAGGCTTACACGAGCAAAAGACTAAACCTGAAACGACGGCAGAGCCCTGCCCGGCCCGTCAGCTTTTTTAAGCACAATAAAAAACCCCAAGGCAGTCGGGGCTTTTCATTGCCAGGCTAATGCGTTCCAGTTACTGGAACAGCGACTCACTCGACAGACCGTTTTTCTCAAGGATTTCTCGAAGGCGTTTGAGGCCTTCAACCTGAATCTGTCTGACCCGCTCGCGGGTCAAGCCAATCTCCAGGCCTACATCTTCCAGCGTGCTGCTCTCGTGGCCACGCAGCCCGAAGCGGCGTATCACCACCTCTCGCTGCTTGTCAGTCAGTTCCGAGAGCCACTGATCAATGCTTTGCGACAGATCATCGTCCTGGAGCAACTCGCAAGGGTCGGTTGGACGGTCATCTGTCAGGGTGTCCAGCAGGGTTTTATCCGAATCCGGACCCAGTGAGACGTCGACCGAAGAAACCCGCTCATTGAGGCCCAGCATGCGCTTGACCTCGCCTACCGGCTTTTCCAGCAGGTTAGCGATTTCTTCAGGGGAAGGTTCGTGATCGAGCTTTTGAGTCAGCTCACGTGCTGCCCGCAGGTAGACGTTGAGCTCTTTGACCACATGGATCGGCAACCGGATGGTCCGGGTCTGATTCATGATTGCGCGCTCGATGGTCTGACGAATCCACCAGGTTGCGTAGGTCGAAAAGCGGAAGCCGCGTTCCGGATCAAATTTCTCCACCGCACGGATCAAGCCGAGGTTGCCCTCTTCGATCAGATCAAGCAGCGATAGCCCACGATTGACGTAGCGTCGGGCGATTTTCACCACCAGTCGCAGGTTGCTTTCAATCATGCGCTTGCGCCCGGCCGGATCACCACTCTGCGACAAACGCGCAAAATGAACTTCTTCTTCCGGAGAGAGCAATGGGGAAAAGCCGATTTCATTGAGATACAACTGGGTCGCATCGAGCGCCCGGGTGTAATCGATGTACTTATGCTGTTTTAGTGAAGCGGAGTGTTTGGATTTTGCGCGAACCGAGGGCGCAGCAGATCCCTCATTCGACATCGAATCCGTAGCGACGCCGGCCTCCATCAGGAGAACCTCATCGTCGATGTCAAACTCCGGCACTTCTTTACTGAGAGCCATTGTTATAGTCCTTTGGTGAGTTCGACCTCAAGCTCAAGCGGCGCCTTTATCCTTGGCAACGCTGGAGCCTGTTCCTATACGTGAAGGAACAGGCTGGTAACGGATCAACGACGTGGCAGAAATTGCAGTGGATCTACAGGTTTACCCTGACGGCGAATCTCAAAGTGCAGTTTCACCCGGTCTGTACCAGTTGACCCCATTTCGGCAATTGCCTGTCCGACTTTGACCTGCTGCCCCTCCCGAACCAACAGCCTACGGTTGTGGCCGTAAGCACTTACGTAGGTATCGCTGTGTTTGATAATGACCAATTCGCCGTAGCCCCGCAAGCCACTCCCGGCATAAACCACCGTCCCATCAGACGCAGCTAAAACAGGCTGTCCCAAATCTCCGGCGATATCAATGCCTTTATTCAAACTGCCGTTTGAAGAGAATTTCCCGATCAAAATGCCGTTGGAAGGCCACCCCCACCCGGTCGGTGCAGGCCCCGCAGGCGGAAGCGGAGCAGGCGCCGGCTTGCTTGCGACACTGGCTGTAGCACCGGTTGTGGTGTCGACTGCAGTGCCGACCGGACGACGAATTACCGTGAATTTACTGGAAGAGGAAGGTGTTGAATCCGATGTGGAAACGACGGTTGTCGGTGTTGAACCTGAACGGCCGTCAAAGCGAATCGTCTGACCCGGGTGAATCGTATAAGGCACAGGAATATTGTTGCGTGCCGCCAGGGCTTTGTAGTCCCAACCATAACGAAAGGCGATCGAGAACAATGTATCGCCGCGGCGAACGACATATTGGCCAGTGGTTACGACCGGTTTCTGGGGCGCCGCGTTATTGCGGTCAACCACCCGCGCACTGCTGCCCGAAGGGTTGCTGGAACACGCAACCAACATGGAACTCAAGACAAGGCCAATCACCAGTCGCTGAAAGCTTGTTATACCCATACGCTGCGCAATGACTGTGAGACTCACCCGCCGCTCCCTATGTGGTGGCTGATAATAAATTTTGCCTGTTCAGGCCTGGAATGTCGCCAGTATAACCACCCGCTCATTCTTTACCGCCGTCAAAGCCAAATAGAGAAATGCAAACGATTGCTGACCAACGCTCAATCACGTTTATCTGAACAATCGCGCTGTAAGACAAACGCCATCGAGCAGAATTCATCGCGTTTAAATAAAAGATCAGGCCAATGGCCCGTTGAGCAAAGGCACAAAGCGCACAGCGCCCAAAACCTGCCGAGAGAAGCCCTGTTCTTCACGGATGATCAACATTAATTGTTGCACTTCGCCAGCGCCAACTGGAATCACCAAGCGCCCGCCAGGGGCCAGTTGATCGAGCAAGGCCTGAGGAACGTCGGTGGCAACCGCGGTAACAATGATGCCGTTGTACGGCGCCAGCGCCGGCCAGCCTTCCCAACCATCCCCCCAACGAAACACCACATTACGCAGGTTCAACTCAACCAGGCGTTCCTTGGCGCGGTCCTGCAAAACCTTTATCCGCTCAACCGAGAACACCCGCTCAACCAGTTGCGAGAGGACCGCCGTCTGATAGCCAGACCCGGTACCAATCTCCAGAACTTTGTCCAGCGGGCCAGCGGCCAACAACAGCTCGCTCATGCGAGCCACCATATAAGGCTGAGAGATCGTCTGGTTATGGCCGATCGGTAACGCGGTGTCTTCATAGGCGCGGTGTGCCAGCGCCTCATCGACGAAGAGATGACGCGGAGTACGACGGATCACTTCCAGCACCTGGGTGTTGGTCAGTCCCTCTTCGTACAACCGCTGAATCAAGCGCTCGCGAGTTCGTTGAGACGTCATACCGATACCTCGACGCAACAGGTCGTCTTGTTCACGCCCCATCAGCGCAGCCCCTCCAGCCAGCCATCGAGACTACTGAAGGCATCATTGAAGGTGCGATCGAGCTGCAACGGGGTGATCGAAACATAACCTTGCATCACCGCATGAAAGTCAGTGCCCGGGCCGCCATCTTCGGCATCACCTGCCGCTGCGATCCAGTAACCGGCCTTGCCTCGTGGATCAACCACTTTCATCGGCGCCGCAGCACGGGCGCGATGGCCCAGACGAGTCAGCTGGATGCCACGAATGTGATCAAGCGGCAGATTGGGGATATTCACGTTCAGCACGGTACGCGGCGGCAAATCCAGCAGGGCTTGAGCCTCCACCAGTTTGCGCGCGAAGTATGCGGCGGTCGATAGATTCTCGACCTGACGCGATACCAGCGAAAAGGCAAAGGACGGACGCTTGAGAAAACGCCCTTCGAGTGCCGCCGCGACAGTACCGGAATACAGCACATCGTCACCCAGATTGGCGCCGAGGTTAATCCCCGAAACCACCATGTCCGGCTCGAGTTCCAACAGGCCATTGAGGCCCAGGTGAACACAGTCGGTGGGTGTTCCGTTGATGCTGATAAAGCCGTTTGCCAAGGTTTGCGGGTGCAACGGACGGTCGAGCGTCAGCGAGCTGCTGGCGCCGCTTTTGTCTTGATCCGGGGCAATAACCACGCACTCGGTGTAATCCGCCAGCGCAGCATAAAGCGCGGCGAGACCGGGTGCTGTTACCCCATCGTCGTTAGAAATCAGAATACGCATGAGCTGTCCGTCTGCCCCACCTGCACCAGATCGACGAGTTCACGCACCAATACAGTGGCGAAGCATCCGGCCGGCAGGACGAATTCCAGTTGCAGAATGTCAGGCTCGGGATAATGCCACGTCAACCCGCCAATGGGCAGCCGCAGGATGCGACGTTCGTGGCTCATTCCGGCTTTAATCAACCAATCGCACAAATCAGCTTCGCGGGCAGCGACTTCCTGCTCAAGCACATGCGTGGCGCCGGTCGTCGGTGACTCACCCTCGCCCCACTGCGGCCCAGTCGGGTGCAGATCAAGAATGGCCAGACGCGGGTCGCTGCATTCTGCTTCGCCTGCCGGGAAAAAGCTGCGGCTATCGGTGAACGCTAGCAAATCGCCAACCTGCGCTCGCTGCCAACTGCCATCGGCGACACGTGCAGCCAGCACCTGATTGAACAGATAACTGCGGGCGGTAGAGAGCAGACGGGAACGCACATTGCGCTGCTCCGGCAGCGCCTTGCGAGC
>JAPLSD010000850.1 GCA_026398835.1 Pseudomonas sp. | reverse complement strand
GCTGCACCATCCACACCGACCTGACCAAGGCGCTGTACCTGCTACTGGAGCGTCTGGACAGCGGCGAAATCGCCTTCGACCGGCTGGTGATTGAATGCACCGGGCTGGCCGATCCCGCGCCTGTGGCACAGACCTTTTTTATCGATGAAGAACTGCGTGAGCGCTACATCCTCGACGGCATCATCACCCTGGTCGACGCCGCTCATGCCGAGCACCATCTAACCCAGACCATCGCCCAGGCGCAGATAGGCTTTGCCGACCGCTTGCTGGTGAGCAAAACCGATCTGGTGGACGAGGCATCCTTTGAGGCGCTAAGCGAGCGCCTGACGCGTATCAATCGCCGAGCGCCAATCCGCGTGGTCGAACACGGCAAGATCGATCTGGCCGAGTTGCTCGACGTGCGTGGTTTCAATCTCAATGCCGACCTGGGCGGTGGCTTGAACCTGCGACCGGTGAGCAAGGCACCGACCATCGACCGCATCTCCAGCCTGGTGCTGCGCACCGACAAACCGCTGGATATCGACAAACTCAGCGAGTTCATGAACGAGCTGCTGGAAGATCACGGCAAGCAATTGCTGCGCTACAAAGGCGTGCTGAACATCGTCGACGAGCCACGGCGGATGGTGTTTCAGGGCGTGCTGAAACTCTATGGTTTCGACTGGGATACCAAGTGGGCGGGAGGCGAGGCGCGTGAAAGCGTGATTGTGTTTATTGCCGACGATTTGCCGGAAGAGAAAATTCGTGAAGGTTTTGCGCGGGTGGCGGCTGAGTAAGGTTTGGCATTTTTAGCGATCCTCGGGCAGCTATCGCGAGCAAGCGGGCTTGCTCGCGATGACGATCTAACCGGCAATGCGATCGCGGCCAGATCCTAATCCTGAGTTCAGCAGTTTCTCCTCAAGATGATCCAAATGCTCGGTCATCAGGCGTACGGCTATCACGACGTCGCCGCTCTCCACTGCATCGACAATCGCCGCATGTTCCTGCCAGGCGCAATAGCTGCAGGCCTGTTCTTCATATTGGGCGATCGCCAATGAGGTCAGTGGCACCAGGCTGCCGAGAAACTGCGCCAGCGGTGCATTGCCAGCCATTTCGGCCAATTTCAGGTGGAACTCTCCGGAGAGACGAATGGCCGGTCCGCGCTGGTCGCGTTCTATGCATTCGCGTTCTTCAGCGATCAATTCGCGCAGGTGCTTGAGTTGCTCAGGGGTAGATTTTTGGCAGGCCAGTTTGACCAACGTGGTTTCGGCCAGGCGTCGGGCATGCAGTATCTGTTGGGTGTGCTCTGCATCAGGAGCGGCCACCTGAGGACGGTGATTGGGGCGCAGGATAATCACCTGTTGATGGGACAAGCGCGCCAGCACATGACGAATGATGCTGCGGCTGACGCCGAACACCTGCCCGAGGCTTTCCTCAGTGAAACGGCTGGCCGGGGCGATACGTTGTTCGAGGATGGCATCGAAAATCTGTGGGTAGATATCGTCGACCGAAAACCTTTTTTTGCCTGGGCGGCGCACGGGTAGGGCATAAGGAACCGTGAAGCGTTGTTTCTGTGAGGCGCAGCTAGTCATGGCCTGTCTCCAGTCCGGTTGCCGATACGAGATTTTCTACAGCGTTCAACTGCCCAGATTGTCTTCCGGAATATTCAGCTCGATGCCCATGCGCTGCCCTTCCTGAAGAATGTGCCGACGCATTTCAGCACTCGCCAGGGCGCTGTTCTTGTTGCGGATCGCGCGGACCACGGCTTCGTTTTCTTGCAGGCGTTCAGCCAGGTGTTCCGGCGAGTTGCGCAGGACCTCGGCACTTTGCTTGAGCGCGTTGCTGGTCTGCTGCACAACGTTCTGAAAGATCGGATTGGAGGTCAGGGTGAACAGCTCTTCATGGAATGCAATGTAGGCGTTCATGCCGGCTTCGCTGTCGTTGGCCTCGAGGGCTTCGCGCATGTCCATCAGGGTCAGGCGCAGTTGCCCGACTTCCTTGCTACTGATGGACTGAGCAACCAGGCCAACGATGAAGGGTTCAAGGGTGTAGCGCAGTTGCAGAACATCTTCGAGG
>JAPLSD010000863.1 GCA_026398835.1 Pseudomonas sp. | reverse complement strand
CCCTGGTCCTGGTAATACTGTTCCAGCGCATTGAAGCTCAGCACCAGAGCGCCGGACGAACCGTACGGACGCAGGCGCATGTCGACACGGAACACGAAGCCATCGACGGTCATTGGGTCCAGCGCCTTGATCAGCCGCTGACCCAGACGAATGAAAAACTCCTGATTATCCAGCGGACGCTTCACCCCAACGGTCTCGCCGCCTTCGGGGTAGGCGAAGATCAAATCGATGTCAGAAGACAGGTTGAGCTCCACGGCACCGAGCTTGCCCATGCCGAGGATGACCATCTGTTGCGGCTCGCCACTGCGCCGGCCGGTCGGCGTGCCGAACTGCTGGCAATGGCGCAGATACAGCCACTGATAGGCCTGGTCGATGCTGGCGTCAGCCATGTCCGACAGATCGCGGCAGGTTTGCACCAGATCCACCTGCCGGTTCAGGTCGCGCCAGATGATCCGAACCTGATGCCGGGCGCGCTGACGACGCAGGGCACGCCCCAGCTCATCCTCACTCTCTGCCAGCTGCACGGCCGCAGCGATCTGGCCGCACAACTCGCCAGGGGCAAAGTTGCGGTCCAGTTCGCCGGACTGCACCAGCTCGAGCAACATCAAGGGGTCACGAACGCTCTGCTCAATGACGAAGTCGCTGGACGCAACGACGCGAGCGAATGCCGCCCAACGCTCAGGCGACCACGTGGACAAACCATGATCATCATCCAGAGCGGCAACGGCCGTACGTAACGAATGCTCAGCGCGATTGACCAATGGCAGGAGAATGGCCGGTAGTTCGGCCAGCGTTGGCAGGCTCATGGTCTATCCTTGATCGGCGTATGGGAGGCGGCCTGTAGTGAACGTAAGAAACACGCTACCTGAAGGACTGTCG
Source organism: Pseudomonas sp. (assembly GCA_026398835.1). Classification (GTDB taxonomy): domain Bacteria; phylum Pseudomonadota; class Gammaproteobacteria; order Pseudomonadales; family Pseudomonadaceae; genus Aquipseudomonas. Next base: position 2,862 of record JAPLSD010000863.1, on the reverse strand, counting down.
AACAAAAGTTAGAAATAGCTGAAAAAACAATTTTCTTGGCAGTAAACATCAAACCCCTACCTTTTTTTGTTCGATAAAGACCAACAATAACGATTATTCTCACCCACCAGAAGGAGCGTATTGGTCGCTATTCTGTAGTTTTACTACTGGTATATACATTCGAAAGGCTGAAATGCCCGATGATTTGTAGTAAAACTACACGCCGCCGGAACAACCTCTGGCAATCCAAGAATTTATATCGTCTGCCCACAAGGCCAGTCGCTAACTCAGGCAACCGATTCTGGAAGCCTTTCCGCCCTGGAGCAAGCCATGCAAGACCTCGATCCCGTCGAAACCCAGGAATGGCTGGACGCCCTGGAATCGGTTCTCGACAAAGAAGGCGAAGACCGCGCTCACTATCTGATGACCCGTATGGGCGAACTCGCAACCCGCAGCGGTTCGCAATTGCCTTACGCCATCACCACGCCCTATCGCAACACGATCCCTGTTACCCACGAAGCACGCATGCCTGGCGACCTGTTCATGGAACGCCGCATTCGCTCGTTGGTACGCTGGAACGCGATGGCCATGGTGATGCGTACGAACCTGAAAGATTCTGACCTGGGCGGTCACATCTCCAGCTTCGCCTCCAGCGCAACCCTGTATGACATCGGCTTCAACTATTTCTTCCAGGCCCCGACCGATGAACACGGCGGCGACCTGATCTACTTCCAGGGTCACACTTCGCCAGGCGTTTACGCTCGTGCGTTCATGGAAGGCCGCATCACCGAAGACCAGATGAACAACTTCCGCCAGGAAGTCGACGGTCACGGCTTGTCGTCCTACCCGCACCCTTGGCTGATGCCTGATTTCTGGCAGTTCCCGACTGTATCCATGGGTCTGGGCCCGATCCAGGCGATCTACCAGGCACGCTTCATGAAGTACCTGGAAGCCCGTGGTTTTATCCCTGAAGGCAAGCAAAAAGTCTGGTGTTTCCTGGGCGACGGCGAGTGCGACGAACCGGAATCCCTGGGCGCCATCTCGTTGGCTGGCCGCGAGAAGCTGGACAACCTGATCTTCGTCATTAACTGCAACCTGCAGCGCCTTGATGGCCCGGTTCGCGGCAACGGCAAGATCATCCAGGAACTCGAAGGCGTGTTCCGCGGTGCTCAGTGGAACGTGACCAAAGTCATCTGGGGCCGTTTCTGGGACCCACTGTTGGCCAAAGACGTCGACGGTATCCTGCAACGCCGGATGGACGAAGTCATCGACGGCGAGTACCAGAACTACAAAGCCAAAGACGGCGCGTTCGTGCGTGAACACTTCTTCAACTCGCCAGAACTCAAGGCGATGGTTGCAGACTTGTCCGACGACGAGATCTGGAAACTCAACCGTGGTGGTCACGACCCGTACAAGGTCTACGCGGCGTATCACGAAGCGGTCAACCACAAAGAACAACCGAGCGTCATCCTGGCCAAGACCATCAAAGGTTATGGCACCGGTGCCGGCGAAGCGAAGAACACCGCGCACAACACCAAGAAGGTTGATGTTGAAAGCCTGAAGCTGTTCCGTGATCGTTTCGACATTCCGGTCAAAGACACCGAGCTGGAAAACCTGCCGTTCTTCAAACCGGAAGAAGGCAGCGCCGAAGCCCGTTACCTGAGCGAGCGTCGCACCGCATTGGGCGGTTTCGTCCCTCAGCGTCGCGCCAAGAGCTTCAGCATTCCGACTCCGCCACTCGATACCCTCAAGGCTATCCTGGACGGTTCCGGCGACCGCGAAATCTCCACCACCATGGCCTTCGTGCGGATTATTTCGCAGCTGGTCAAGGACAAGGACATCGGTCCGCGCATCGTCCCGATCATCCCGGACGAAGCCCGTACCTTCGGTATGGAAGGCATGTTCCGTCAGTTGGGCATCTACTCGTCCGTTGGCCAGCTCTACGAGCCAGTCGATAAAGACCAGGTGATGTTCTACAAAGAAGACAAGAAGGGCCAGATCCTCGAAGAAGGCATCAACGAAGCAGGCGCCATGAGCTCCTTCATCGCTGCCGGTACTTCGTACTCCAGCCACAACCAGCCAATGCTGCCGTTCTACATCTTCTACTCGATGTTCGGCTTCCAGCGTATCGGCGACCTCGCCTGGGCCGCTGGCGACAGCCGCACCCGTGGTTTCATGATCGGCGGCACCGCCGGCCGGACCACGCTGAACGGCGAAGGCCTACAGCACGAAGACGGTCACAGCCACATCCTGGCGGCCACCATCCCGAACTGCCGCACCTTTGATCCAACCTACGGCTACGAGCTGGCGGTGATCATCCAGGACGGCATGAAGAAGATGACCGAAGAGCAGCAGGACGTCTTCTACTACATCACCGTGATGAACGAAGCCTACACCCAGCCAGCCATGCCGGCCGGCGTCGAGGAAGGCATCATCAAGGGCATGTACCTGCTCGAAGAAGATACCCGCGAAGCGGCGCACCACGTACAGCTGATGGGCTCCGGCACCATCCTGCGTGAAGTCCGTGAAGCAGCGAAGATTCTGCGTGAAGAGTTCAACGTCGGCGCTGACGTGTGGAGCGTAACCAGCTTCAACGAACTGCGTCGCGACGGCCTGGCCGTGGAGCGCAGCAACCGTCTGCACCCAGGTCAGAAGCCTAAGCTGAGCTACGTCGAAGAGTGCCTGAACGGCCGTCAAGGTCCGGTCATTGCCTCCACCGATTACATGAAGCTGTTCGCTGAGCAAATTCGTCAGTGGGTCCCGTCCAAGGAATTCAAAGTCCTGGGCACCGACGGTTTCGGCCGCAGTGACAGCCGCAAGAAGCTGCGTCACTTCTTCGAAGTCGACCGTCATTTCGTGGTGTTGGCAGCCCTGGAAGCCTTG
>JAPLSD010000166.1 GCA_026398835.1 Pseudomonas sp. | reverse complement strand
GTTGGCGGGGGAGCGGAGCAGGTAAGCGGTTTCTTCGAGGGCGTTGTATTCGGCCAGAGAAATCATGACGACCGGTTCGCCTTTTTGGCGTGTCACCAGCAGCGGAACACGATCTTCGTTCACTCGATCCATGGTTTCAGATAGGTGCGCACGGGCATTGGTGTAGTTGATGGTTTGCATGACAGGATCCTCGCTCAATGGATGAAACGTACAGAAATACGTACGTATTGGCAAGGTGCTCCCTATGAGCGGTCGTTCTGTCGAGAAAGTGGGGCTGGTCTGATCTTTCATAAGGGTACTTCGTGGGATTCAAGAGGAGGCTTGAAGACGCACTTCAAGACGATGAAACCCAGCGTAGTACGGTGTGTGAAAGATATGAGGGGATGGCGTAGTTCAGTTTGTTGCAGGATATGCCATCGGCCACAGACGCCACGAGGTTCCTGTGTCGTTCACTTCGCCTGGATATCCGCCAACTCCGCCTCCAACGTTTCACGAAGCCCACAGCCACGTCGGGCGATGAACACCAGTTGTACAGCGTGTTCCGGCGTTTGTCCGTTGGCCAGGCTGAATTGGCTGCGGGCACCGACATGCTGCAGCCAGTAGGGCTGTTCGTTGCCTTGCAGTTGCACCAGCCCCTTGAGGCGGAAGATGTCTTTGGGAAGCCTGGCCAGCCATTCGCGCAAGGCTTTGGGCGGCAGCGGGTGCGGGCTGTTCCAGACCCAGCTTTCGAACAGTTGGTCATGGCGCTCCGGCAACGGCGTGATTTTCAGGCCGACACGGTTGGCGCGGTCTGACAGCAGCAACACATCGGGCAGTTCCGCTTGTACGGTGTCGAACACCGGCGCACGGCTGCCGAGGGAGGTGCGGATGCTTTCCAGTTCGGCCGAATCGACGAGGTCCGACTTGTTCAGCAATACCAGATCGGCACAGGCCACTTGGGCTCGGGACAGTCGGGCGAATTCGCCTTCCAGTGCGCTATAGCTTGTTGCATCGACCAAGGTAATGACGGCATCCAGATGCAAGTTCGCACGCAGTTGCGGATAGCCCAGGGTCTGCACGATGCGCTGCGGGTCGGACACGCCGCTGCATTCGATAACGATCCGTTCCAGTCGCGGCTGCAGCTGCGAGAGGCTGACCAGTTGTGCCAGCAGGTCTTCCTGCACGGTGCAGCAGATGCAGCCGTTTTGCAGGCTGTACACCGCGTCGGTGACCTCGGCAATGATCGCGGCATCGATGTTCAGCTCGCCGAAATCATTGACGATCACCGCCAGGCGTCCGCTGTCCGCGCGTTGGACCATGCGATTGAGCAGGGTGGTTTTGCCGGCACCGAGGAACCCGGCGACCACCGTCACCGGAATGCTTGGAAGGTTCATCAGGCTTGTCCCTCGATCACCGGTGGCTGACCTTGCCAGACCGCTTTCAGCGCAGTGTCGCTAAACGTTGATTCGCGGTCGTACACCGGCCGGCCTTCGACGAAGGTCAGCTGCACCTGCGTGCGATGGATGTAGTTTCGCGGCGCCTGGGCAAACAGGTCGCGGTCGAGCACGATCAGGTCGGCGGACTTGCCGACTTCCAGGCTGCCGGTCAGATGCTCCAGGCCCATGGCGTGAGCACCGTTGAGGGTCGCGACTTGCAGCGCCTGTTCCAGGGTGATCGGTTCGCCGAAACAGTCGGGCTCCTGGTTCCAAGGGTTCTGGCGGGTGACCATGGTTTCCAGCGCCAGCCACGGATCGATCGAGGCCACCGGCCAGTCGGTGCCCATGACGGCGATGCCGCCAGCGGCCAGCACACCCTTAAAGTCATAAATGCGCTTGAGACGTTCCTGGCCGTAACCGGAGCGTGCGCCGCTGGCGAAGGGCGTCGGGTACCAGGCTGCCGGAGAAAACTCGGCAATCACGTTCAGTTCCTTGAAGCGCTTGAGGTTGCCCGGATGCAACAGGGTGCTGTGGGCGCACTGATGGCGAATGCCGCTGTAACCGTTGCGGCGTCGGGCTTCAGCGACCGCATCGAGGAACACATCGGAAGCGCCGTCACCGGTGCAATGGGCGATCACGCGTAGGCCTCGACGGTCCATGTCCACCACCATGTCGGTGATGTGTTCCGGGGTCAGGTTGAGCTTGCCGCGCCAGCTCGACTCTTGCGACCACGGGGTCATCAGGTACGAAGACTTGGGCTCCACGGTGCCGTCGAAGTGGAATTTCACCGCGTTGGCGTTCAGCCGGGCGCTGCGATAGTAATGCCGTTCACCGCTGAGCAATTCCCAACGACGGCGGACCGGGAAGATGTCGTCCTGCCAACTGATCGCGGCCTCTACGCGCAGGGTCAGTTCGCCGGCGTCATCCAGTTCCTTGAGCGCTTCCAGACGCCGTTCGCAGACATGCACGTACTTGGTCGCGGTGACGCCACGGGAAGTCTGGAAATGCACGCCATCGCGATAGGCACGGCGCAGTACATCCACCGGCGTCGGTGGCATCGCGGCGTGGATCAAGGCGTACGCGCCATCGATCAACAGGCCGTTGGGCTCGCCGCTCAGCTCGTCACGCTCCATGTAACCGTTGCGCGGGTCGGCGGTGTGGCGGTCGATGCCGGCCAGTTCGAGGGCCTTGGAGTTGACCATCATGGTGCCCCACATGCGG
>JAPLSD010000475.1 GCA_026398835.1 Pseudomonas sp. | reverse complement strand
GTCGTCCAGCAGCTTCAACTTGAAGGCGTTGAGTCGGCCATCGGTGGTGTAGACCAGACCAGCGAACACTTGGCCGTTACGCAACGCGGTGTAGACCAGACCCGCATCCATCTGGCGAATGTTGTGACGGGTGAGGTTCATGTCGTACCTCTTCACCATGCCCTCCAGACCGTCGGAGCGGTTGGCGAACTCGGTGTCCAGCGCCACCAGATGGTTTTTCTTCGCCTGCGCCGTGAGCACGGTGTTCAGCTCGCTGATGGTGTTGATCTGCGGGTATTGGTCGGCGACGTTTTTCGGCAGGGCCAGGGCATAAGTGTTACTGAACTTCGACGGCGTGAGCCAGACCAGGCCTTTTTTCCCGTCGAGTTCTTTAACCCGAGCGTAAGACTGTTCGCTGTCGAGCTTCTCGGTCACATGGTTGTAGGCCACCAGCGAGACGCCGGTGTATTCCCAGAGCATGTCCAGTTGGCCACTTTCGTGAGCGCGGCGAGCCAGATTACTGCCTAGGCCGCCAGTGACCTGGGCGTCATAGCCCTTGGTGCGCAAGTATTGGGAGGTGATTTCCGCCAGCAGGGTTTGCTCGGTGAAAACTCGAGCGCCGATGCGGATCACGGGTTTTTCAGCGGCTTGGGCGATTCCTGCGAACAGCAGGACGCAGCCTAGTAATAGACTTGATTTCTTCATGAGTATTCCTTTGCCGAGGCTTAAGACGGGCGCAAGCCGCGTTCGAGCCAGAGGCGGCTGGCAAGTGTCACCAAACCGTCGAGCAGCAGTGCCAGCAGGGCGGTGCAGGCCGCGCCGAGGAGCAGTTGCGGCTGATTGTTCAGGGCAATGCCGGGGAAAATCAGGCTGCCCAGACTGTTGGCGCCGATCAGGAATGCCAGCGGTGCGGTACCGACGTTGATCGCCAGCGCGACTCGAACACCCCCCATGATGATCGGCACGGCGTTCGGTAATTCGACCCGCCAAAGCACCTGGCCTGGGGTCATGCCAATGCCGACGGCGGCTTCCTTGAGTGAGCCTTGAACGTTTTTCAGGCCTTCGTAGGTGTTGCGCACAATGGGCAACAGGGAGGCGAGGAACAACGCGAAGATCGCCGGGCCGCTGCCAATCCCGAGAATTCCCAGGGCGATGGCCAGTACGGCGAGAGGTGGGACGGTGTTGCCGATGTTGAAAATCTGCATGAAGCGTTCGGCGCGCCCGACCATGTTCGGTCGGCTGAGCAGGATACCGGCGGGGATGCCTGTGACGAGGGCGGCCAGCATGGATGCGAGGACGAGAATCAGATGAGCTTGCAGGTAAAACAACAAATCGTCGCGGTAGTGTTCGATCGTATTAATGCCGATCCAGTGGACCAGCAGGGCCAGGAGGGCGAAGACAACCGCGCACCCCATCAGCCCTTTGCCATAGCGAATAGCCACAGGCGGACTCCTTTATTTCGTCGGCGGACACTCTCCCATGTGGCAAAGCCATTCCTGGCTGCCGGAAGATATGTTCGCGAAAAGCAGCTCGCTGATGCCGGCAAAGCAGCATGAAGTCGAGCCATAAGCGCAGCCTCGTCAGGCCAACTTGCTGATAGTTCAGCCCCTGATACGAGGTGGTAACAGGGGAGTGGACGCCTCCACGGTCTAAAAGGTTCCCATCATGTGCGGCATTTAGCCACTCTTAATGCGCTCAATGGTTCGGTTCTGGACTGAGTTTGGGCTATAATCGCCGCCCTTTTTTGAATCACCTGCCAGGCGATTTCCCATGACCAAACAGGCCGCCGAAGTCGCGAAACGCCGCACTTTCGCCATTATTTCCCACCCGGATGCGGGTAAAACCACCATCACCGAGAAACTCTTGCTGATGGGCAAGGCCATTGCTATTGCCGGTACGGTGAAATCCCGAAAGTCGGACCGTCATGCCACCTCCGACTGGATGGAAATGGAAAAGCAGCGTGGTATTTCCATTACCACGTCGGTCATGCAGTTCCCGTATCGCGATCACATGATCAACCTGCTCGACACCCCGGGCCACGAAGACTTCTCGGAAGACACCTACCGCACCCTGACTGCGGTGGACTCGGCGTTGATGGTGCTCGACGGCGGTAAAGGCGTTGAACCGCGGACCATCGCCCTGATGGACGTCTGCCGTTTGCGCGACACACCGATTGTCAGCTTCATCAACAAACTCGACCGGGACATCCGTGACCCGATCGAACTGCTCGACGAGATCGAGGCAGTCCTGAAGATCAAAGCCGCGCCGATCACCTGGCCGATCGGTTGCTACCGCGACTTCAAGGGTGTGTACCACCTGGCTGACGACTACATCATCGTTTACACCGCGGGTCATGGCCACGAGCGCACCGATGTGAAAATCATCGAGAAGCTCGACTCCGATGAAGCTCGCGCGCATCTGGGCGATGAATACGACCGTTTCGTCGATCAACTGGAACTGGTGCAGGGCGCTTGCCACGAATTCAATCAACAGGAGTTCCTCGACGGTCAGCTGACCCCAGTGTTCTTCGGGACCGCGCTGGGCAACTTCGGTGTCGATCACGTGCTCGACGCCGTGGTCAACTGGGCGCCAAAGCCGCTGGCCCGTGTGGCCAACGAGCGTACGGTTGAACCGGTTGAGGATAAATTCACCGGCTTCGTGTTCAAGATCCAGGCAAACATGGACCCTAAACACCGCGACCGAATTGCCTTTATGCGTATCTGCTCCGGCAAGTACGACAAGGGCATGAAAATGCGCCACGTACGGACCGGTAAAGACGTGCGGATCGGCGATGCGCTGACCTTCTTCTCCTCCGAGCGTGAGCAACTGGAAGAAGCCTTCGCCGGCGACATCATCGGCCTGCACAACCACGGCACGATCCAGATCGGCGACACCTTCACCGAAGGCGAAGCACTGGGTTTCACCGGCATCCCGCACTTCGCCCCGGAACTGTTCCGCCGTGTGCGTCTGAAAGATCCGCTCAAGTCCAAGCAACTTCGCCAAGGCCTGCAACAGCTAGCCGAAGAAGGCGCGACCCAGGTGTTCTTCCCGACACGCAGCAACGACATCATCCTCGGCGCCGTCGGTGTGCTGCAGTTCGATGTGGTCGCCAGCCGCTTGAAAGAGGAATACAAGGTCGAGTGCGCTTATGAGCCAATCACCGTGTGGTCCGCCCGCTGGATCGATTGCAGCGATAAGAAGAAGCTTGAAGAGTTCAGCGTCAAGGCTGTGGAAAACCTCGCGGTAGACGGCGGTGGTCACCTGACCTACCTGGCCCCGACCCGGGTCAACCTGGCCCTGATGGAAGAACGCTGGCCGGATGTGAAATTCCGCGCGACGCGAGAGCATCATTAAGGGTTGAGGCGGTAAGTACAGAAAAGGCGAAGCTTTCGGGCTTCGCCTTTTTTTTGACGATCTTTTGATTGATCGCGAGCGACTCGAGATAGCTTTTCGGTTTAACCATTAGTCGAAACCGGTCTATCTGCATGGAAGTGTTTCGGCCTATTGGTAGCTGCCTATCTGGAAAACTCCGCGTAACGGGGCTAGGTTTCAGACAGCGCTACGGTTGCTGCATCAAGGCCTGTAGCCATCAGTGATTGACCTACGAAAGGATGGAATCGGCTATGAAAATCTTTCAACGCATTGTGTTGCTGATCAAAGTGCTGGTCATGCTTTCGCTGGGTACTTCAGCGGCATGGGCCAGTTATCCGGCGCAGGATCACGGCGCAGGCTTCTCGACGGGCATGGCGGGCAGTGGATTTCATGCGGTCTACGCAGATGACTCCAACCCTAGTGGCCAAGACGACGGCAAGGGCGGTACCGAGGGCGGGGATGATTCAGGCGACGAGGAGGACGATACC
>JAPLSD010000855.1 GCA_026398835.1 Pseudomonas sp. | reverse complement strand
CAATACCCTCCACCACCTGTTCAATGCTCGACGACAGGATAAAAGGCATATCCCCCAGTACCACCAACCAGCCACTCGAATCGGGACTGGCCGCAACGGCTGCCGCAATGCTGTCGCCCATGCCGGCAGACTCCAGCAACAACACCTTGCAACCATAAACTTGCGCCAGCCGAACCACTTCCGGCCGGTCTGCTGTCGTCACCAGCAGCCGCTCTTCCAAACCCGCAGGCAGATTCAATAACACCTGTTCAATCACCGGCCGAACGACACCATCACGGCCCTCGCACAACGCCAGCAACTTATCCTGATCAGCGCCTGCAACTTGCCGATAGCGGCTGCCCCGCCCTGCCGCCAGCACGACGGCGCATACCGAGGCCTTCAAACCACCGCCTCGTCCAATGGCTTCTTCTGCAACAGATCAATGCCGTTCTTGATCGCGACAATCTCGGACATCACCGACAACGCAATTTCCGCTGGCGTATGACTGCCAATATGCAAACCGATAGGGCCATGCAAGCGGTTGATGGCTTGTTCGGTCAGTCCCAGCTCAGCGAGGTTATCCCGACGCTTCTGGCTATTGACCCGCGACCCCAATGCGCCAACATAAAAAGCCCGAGAGTTGAGCGCCGTGAGCAGTGCCATATCGTCCAGACGTGGGTCATGGGTCAAGGCGACGATGGCCGTGCGTTCGTCGGTTTCGATGCTCAGCACCGCATCATCCGGCATACCCGGTACGAAGCGGCCATGGTGCTCTTCCCAGCCATAGACGAACTCCTTGCGCGGATCACAGATCAACACCTCGAAATCCAGCAACCGCGCCATTTCCGCCACATAACGAGACAGCTGCCCGGCACCAATCAACAACAGCCGCCAACGCGGACCGTAAATCGCACGCAAGGTTATGCCGTCAAAGCTCAAGACATCGGTCTTGCTCGCTGCCTGCAAGGTCACCTCGCCGGAACTCAGGTTCAGTTCCCGCGCGACAATCTCATGAGCCTCGCAACGCGCCAGCAACTCAGCCACCCAGGCGGGATCGCCGACCCGCTCTTCAGTCAGGCGCAAGGTGCCACCGCAGGGCAAGCCAAAACGCGCGGCCTCCTCGCGGGTGACGCCGTAGGTCACCAACTGCACTGACGGCCCGTCCGCAGGCAAACGCCCATCGCGCAAGCGGGCGATCAAGTCGTCCTCGATGCAACCACCGGAGACCGAGCCAATCACCACGCCGTCTTCACGCAAGGCCAGCATGGCCCCAGGAGGCCGAGGAGCACTGCCCCAGGTCTGGACCACGCTATACAACACCACTCGCTGCCCGGCACGGCGCCATTCCAGCACGCTGCGCAAGACATTCAGATCGACGCTGTCCATTAGGCTTTCGCCTGCTGCCAGCCTTGCAACTGGTAGCGAACCGGCAGACTGCGGATGCGCTTGCCGGTAGCCGCAAAGATCGCGTTGCACAACGCCGGAGCAATCGGCGGCACGCCAGGTTCACCAACGCCGCCCAACGGCACGTTGCCCACAGACGTGACCAGATGCACGGCGACTTCCTTCGGCGCCAGAGACATGCGCGCCACTTCGTACATATGGAAGTTGTCCTGTTGGACCTTGCCGTCCTTGAAGCTGATTTCACCCAGCACCGCATTACCCAGCCCCATCACACAGGCACCTTCGAATTGCGAGCGAATCCGCTCAGGGTTGATCTGCGGACCGCAATCCACCGCAATGTCAGCCTTGTGCACGATCAGCGAGCCGTCGTCTTTGACTTCGACTTCGATCACCGCCGCCACGTAGGTAACGAAGCTGTAATGCACCGCCAGCCCCAAACCACGTCCTTTGGGCAATTGGCGCCCCCAACCGGCAGCCTTTGCCGCGGTTTCCAACACCCCGCGCAAACGCGCGGTATCGATCGGATAATGCTCTGGGGATTCGCCATAGTTCCACTCCTCACTCAAGGTGCGCGGATCAATCTGACGATCCGGGCCGAGTAGCTTGAGTTGGTATTTCAGTGGATCCTGTCCGGCCTGATGCGCCAATTCGTCGACGAAACTCTGAATGGCAAAACCATGGGGAATATTCGACACCGAGCGATACCAGCCGACCCGGGTATGGGCGGCGGCCTCGGGGTTTTCCAGGCGCACGTTGGGAATGGCGTAAGCCATGTTGGTGAAGCCCATGCCCAGTTCGAACGCGCCTTCATGGTTCATGCCCGGAGCGAACAGCGCGGTAATACTCGGCGCCACTGTACGGTGCAGCCAGCCGGACGGCATGCCGTCTTTGTTCAGACTGGCCTTGAGGTATTCGGCCGAAACGGTGTGGAAGTAAGAACAGTGAATGTCGTCTTCCCGGGTCCATTGCACCCGCACCGCTTTGCCTGGAAAAGCCTTGGCCAGGATCGCCGCCTCAAGGATGAAATCGGGTTTGGATTTACGGCCGAACCCGCCGCCGAGCAGCGTAACGTTGACCGTGACTTTCTCGAAAGGAATGCCGAGGCGTTCGGCAATGCGCTCACGCGTCACTTGCGGCGCCTGACTCGGCGCCCAGGCCTCGCATTGGCCGTTGTTGAACCGGGCGATGGCAACCATCGGCTCCATCGGTGCCTGCGCCAGATGCGGCAGGTAGTAAGCCGCTTCCAGGCTGCTGTCGGCGCTGTTCATAGCCTCGTCGATGTCGCCGGTGCTTCTGACTACTTTACCCGGTTTCAAGGCTGCGGCTTCCAGCTCCTTGCGGTAGGCGATCGAGTCGTAACCGGCGTTGACGCCGTCATCCCACTCGATCTTCAGCGCCTCGCGCCCCTTGATTGCCGCCCACGTGTTGTTGGCAATCACCGCAACACCGCCCAACGGCTGGAATTCGGACGGCAGCGGACGACTCTCGATCTGCATGACCTTGATCACGCCCGGGACTTTCATCGCCGCGCTGCCATCGAAGGATTTGACCTTGCCGCCGTAGACCTGCGGCCGCGCCACGGTGGCGAAGAGCATGCCGTCGAAATATACGTCGGCGCCGTATACCGCACGCCCATTGACGATGTCTGCACCATCAATGGCTCGCGTGGCTTCTTTACCGATGTAGCGAAATTCCGAAGGCAGCTTGAGGCGCAGACTGTCACGCGCCGGCACCGCTAAAGCACCGGCAGCGGCGGCCAGCTCGCCATAGCCCAACTCGCGACCACTTGGCTGGTGAATCACTTTGTGCATATGCGCACGGCATTCGACCACCGGAACTTTCCATTGATCAGCCGCCGCTTGCTCAAGCATAGTCCGAGCGGCGGCGCCGCAACGGCGCATAGGCTCGTACCAGTGACGCATGCTGCGTGAACCATCGGTGTCCTGGTTACCGAAGCGCACTTCATCGCCCGGCGCCTGCTGAACTTTCACCAACGCCCAGTCAGCGTCCAGTTCGTCAGCGACCACCATGCTGAGGCTGGTGCGTACGCCCTGGCCCATTTCCGAGCGATTGCAGACCACCGTCACACTGCCATCGGCGGCAATGCTGACGTACACCTTGGGATCATCGATCCAGCCATTGGGCATGCCAGCGGCACCGAATTTCTTCTCTTCGGCAAACGCGTCCTGCCAGCCCCAACTGGCCGCCAGCACCAAGGCGCTCGTGGCACCGACGCCTTTGAGGAAGCCACGGCGACTGAGGTTGCTCAGGGCAAAATCATTCGGTAACTGGCTCATGCCTTGGCCTCCTGCAAATGGGTGGCGGCCTGACGGATAGCGGTTTTGATCCGGTTATAAGTGCCGCAACGGCAAATATTGCCAACCATCGCCTCCTCAATCTGTTCGTCGCTAGGATTGGGATTGACCTTGAGCAAGGCCGTGGCAGACATGATCTGCCCGCCCTGGCAGAAACCACACTGGGCTACGGCCGTGTCCAGCCAGGCCTGCTGCACGATCTGACCAATAGGATCTTTGTGCAGTTCGTCAATGGTGGTGACGTTTTTCCCTGCCGCTGAACCCATTGTAGTGATACAGGCGCGGGCCGGCTGACCGTCGATGTGAATAGTGCATGCACCACACAACCCCATCCCGCAGCCAAACTTTGTTCCAGTGTGACCACCCGCCACATCGCGGATCGCCCAGAGCAGCGGCATATCCTCGGTGACGTCCATTTTATAAGGTTGACCGTTAAGTATCAGAGTAAGCATGGGCACGCCCGCATATTCATGTGGTTATGGGGGTCGAGCAATCTGCCGCTTCATGCAGCGTTTCACGTACACGCAGATCGACTCAGGCTAATCGGCTCTCTTATGAAAACCGTTGGGTTTTCATCGGGCCTTGCTTGGAACAAAGAGATACATCGTTAGGAGGCTAAGTTAAAGCAGCATTAACAAAAAAGCCCTGCACACACGAAAGGTTTGCAGGGCTCTGGATTCAGACTTCAAGCGTAGCTCAATACTGATTGGGCTCCATTTCCAGCTGGACCTTGAAACGTTCGGCAATGTCTTTCTGGATTCGTTGCGCCAGGTTCAAAAGCTCCAGCCCGGTCGCCGCACCATAATTGACCAGCACCAGGGCCTGTAACCGATGCACGCCGGCATCTGCCTCACGAAAGCCCTTCCAGCCTGCTCGCTCGATCAACCAGCCAGCGGCTAGTTTCATTCGCCCGTCAGCTTGTGGATAAGCCACCAGATCGGGGTATTCGGCTTTAAGCTCAGCGACCACAGCCGCCGACACCAAAGGGTTCTTGAAAAAGCTGCCGGCATTGCCAAGTACCGCCGGATCAGGGAGTTTCTCGTTGCGAATACTGCAAATGGCATGACTGACATCGCTGGCCGTCGGATGGCTGATGCCTTGTTCGGTCAACCATTGGCGTACCGGGCCGTATTCCAGGTGCAGATGCTCGGCGCGACTCAAGGCGAAGCGCACCCGCAGAATCAGCCAACGCCCGGCCTCATGCTTGAACAGACTGTCGCGGTAGTCGAAGTTGCACTCCGTCAGCGTGAAATCCCGCAGTTCGCCAGTCTGACGGTCCAGCGCAGTCAACCCGACGAACACGTCCTTGATCTCGACACCGTAAGCACCAATGTTCTGCATGGGTGCGGCGCCCACCGTGCCGGGGATCAGACTGAGGTTCTCCAGACCGCAGAGCCCTTG
>JAPLSD010000342.1 GCA_026398835.1 Pseudomonas sp. | reverse complement strand
GCTGGCCCAGAACCTGCCACCCTTCTATACCCAAAGCGTCCAGGTGGCTCCGGCTCAAGTCCTGAGCCAGGACCTGATCAATGCGGTCAAGAAAGGCGTGTAGCCCACCGAAGTAACCTGAAAGGCCAGGCCCGTTGAATGATCAACGGGCCTGCTGCCCCGCACCCGTATTTGGCCGCTACGCCATCACATTTTCCCCGGAAGCTCGCTAAACTCCGACATCGGGCCTGCAAGACAGGCACTGAAGCGATCGGCGTGCGCGCCATCTTCCCAACACCGCTCGAACTATCAGGAAGAGACAGTGACGTTCATTTCTTACGCACAGAATTTCGAAGATATAAGGTTGTGGCGCGCGCTGAAGTACTTCGAAAACGGCTTCTACATCGACGTCGGGGCCAATGATCCAACCTCGGATTCGGTCACCCGGGCCTTCTACGACCGCGGCTGGAACGGCATCAACATCGAGCCGATCCAGAACTACTATGACGCCCTGTGCCAGCAACGGCCCAAGGACATAAACCTGCAATGCGTGGCCGGGGCATCCGCACAAGACCTCACCTTCTACGCAATCGCCGGCACCGGGCTGTCGACCCTGGATGCAAACCTCGCCCAGCAGCACAAAGACGCCGGCATGGACGTGCGTAGCCAAACCGTCCAATCGAGGACCCTGGCCTCAATCTGCGAAGAACACGTCAAAGGCCCGATCCACTTTCTGAAAATCGACGTCGAAGGCCATGAAGAAACAGTCCTGAACGGAATGGATTTCAGTAAATGGCGACCCTGGATCATCCTCATCGAAACCCCATGGAACCGCGACCAGACCTGGGAAAAAATCGTCACCGACGCCGGCTACCACTCCGTGCAGTTCGACGGCATCAACACCTTCTACCTGGCCGAAGAACACCTGGATCTCAAACCGGCGTTCGACATCCCGCCGTGCAACCTGGATGAATTCCAGTTCTGCTACGGCCATAAATTCAGCCACCCCGTTTCCAACGTCGAAAAAGACCTGATCGCCGC
>JAPLSD010000624.1 GCA_026398835.1 Pseudomonas sp. | reverse complement strand
GGCTCCACCGGTTTTGCCGCTCAGGCCGCCGGGCGCGGGGATGGCACAGCACTTCGACAAGTCCTGCTACAAGGCTTGCTGTTGGCCATGGGCCTGGCGCTGCTGCTCGGTGCCATTGGCGTACCGCTAAGCAGCGTCGCCCTGAGCCTGATGCAACCCTCTGCTGAACTCGACCAAATGACCCGGGACTTTTTTCATACCCGGCTGTTCGGCCTGCCGGCGGCGCTGGCCAGTTTTGCGCTGGTGGGCTGGTTCCTCGGGACCCAGAACGCCCGCGCACCGCTGGCGATCCTGCTGAGCACCAATCTGGTGAACATCGCGCTGAATCTGTGGTTCGTCCTCGGTCTGGAGTGGGGGGTGGTCGGCTCCGCACGGGCCTCGGTCATCGCCGAATGGACCGGCGCACTGATCGGTCTGGTCATGACCCGCAAAGCCTTGCGCGCCTACCCCGGCCATATCGCCTGGGCTGCGCTGGCGCTGTGGCAAAGCTGGCGACCGCTGCTGGCGGTCAATCGGGACATTTTCATTCGCAGCCTGGCGCTGCAGTCGGTGTTCTTCCTGATCACCGTGCAGGGTGCACGGCTGGGTGATGCGACCGTCGCGGCCAATGCCCTGCTGCTCAACGGTTTACTGCTCACAGCCCATGCCCTCGACGGTCTGGCCCATGCCGTGGAAGCCCTGTGCGGACATGCCATCGGCGCCCATGACCGCCAGGCCCTGCGCCGCTCACTGGTGGTGGCCTGTGGCTGGTCATTGCTGACCAGTGCGGGCTTCGCCGTGCTGTTTCTGTTTGCCGGGCATCTGTTCATCGAGATGCAAACCAGCATCCAGAGCGTGCGCGAAACAGCGTTCATCTATTTGCCTTATCTCGCGGCGCTGCCGCTGATTGCGGTCTGGAGCTACTTGCTTGACGGCCTGTTCATCGGCGCCACTCGCGCCAGGGAAATGCGCAACGGCATGCTACTGACCGTGATCATCGTGCTGCCGTTTGCCTGGGCTCTACGGGGCTTTGGCAATCATGGTCTGTGGCTGGCGTTTCTGTTGTTCATGCTGCTGCGAAGCCTGACCCTCGGGGCATTTGCCTGGTACATCAACAAGAGCGATGGCTGGTCCAGCGCCACTCACTGAACAGGCGTGGCATTGATAAAAGCAGCAACCTCATCCAGCACCGGCGCCAATCGGCGCAGTGGACGGGACATCGCAGCCACCAAAGTCGCGTGGCTGGTGTGGGAAAAATAGAGGTCCTGTACCGGAACACCGGCCAGACGAAGCTTGCGCGCCAAACCACCCGTATTGCGTGTTGGATTGACCACATCATCGTCGCGCGAGGCCATCAGCAAGGCCGGCGGCGCGTCCCGACTGACATGGTTGATCGGTTGCGAATCGGGCGGTGAGTCTGGATAAAAAAACACCGGACGGACCTCAGGATTCTCTATGGGTAGAAAATCGTAAGGCCCTGCCAGACCAATCCAGCCGCTGAGGTTATGCGGCGTCATTCCTACCGCACCCAAAAAATCGGGATCGAGTGCCAGCATGGCGACGTTGTATGCGCCTGAGCTGTGCCCCATTAAGTAGAGCCGCTGCGGGTCACCGGAAAACTGGCGAATATGTTCATGGGTCCATGCCACTGCCTGAGCTCCATCCTCAAGGAACAATGGATAGCGCACCTGTGGATAAAGTCGATAGTCGGCCACAACCGTCACTATCCCTCTGGAAGCCAGTGCCTCGCCGACAAAGCTGTAGTCGTCGCGTGAACCACTGTTCCAGCTACCGCCGTAAAAAAACACCACGACCGGGGCGTTTTTCAGACCCTGTTTTGGCGTATAGACATCGAGTTTCTGCCGCGGATCACTGCCGTAAGCAATGCCTGAGGTTTTGTTGAACGTACTGGT
>JAPLSD010000753.1 GCA_026398835.1 Pseudomonas sp. | reverse complement strand
GGCCCGTATCGCGGGGATCAGCCAGGAGCAGATCCTGCGCAACGCGAAGAAGAAATTGCCGCTGCGACGCTTCATTCAGGGCGATGAAGTGGCGGCGATGGTGCGTTACCTGGCGAGCCCCGAGGCGGGCGGCGTCACGGCCCAGAGCCTGATGATCGATGGCGGCGTCGGGTTGGGAATGTAGTCATGGCCAGAGAGCGATTCAGGCAGGGTCTGGTTACCGTGCTGGCCTGCCTCGGCCCGGAGCTGGCATGGGCCGACATCATGCCGGCCCATGCCGATGCTGAAGTCGGTATAGCCACTGCGTTGCGTTTGCACGGTGACAACCAGGTCACACAGAAAGAGGTCAACTTCAAGGCCAATCTGGAAGACAACTGGGACGGCGGCTATTACAAGGCCAAGGGCCGGGTACGTTATGACGCCCGCTATGACGGCAATAACCCCTACAGCCAGGACGCCCGGGATGACTACCGGATCAGCGCCGACTGGCGGCATGTGTACTGGGGGCAATACGTCGGTGACGGTGAGCTGACGGTGGGTTGGCAGCAAGTGGTCTGGGGCCGCGCGGATGAACTGCGAGTGCTCGACCAGATCAACCCGCTCGACTACCGCGAAGGCCTTACAGCCTTGCTCGAAGAGAGTCGCATTGCGGTGCCAATGGTGCGCCTGACCCAACCGGTGGGCGAGTGGGAGCTGGAAGCCTTGTGGGTGACTGACTTTGTGAAGAACAAGCCGCCGGCCCAGGGCAGTGAGTTCGATGCACCGCTGTTCGCCCGGCCGGACCCGGCAACCTTCATCGTCGACTCCACGCCCGACTACAACGCTCAACACGGCTTCTCTTATGGCGTGAGCGCCAACGGCCGGATCGGCGCGGTAGATGCCAGCTTCGTCGCCCTCAATGCCCGTCAGCAAGACCCGGTGTATGCGGTCGAGGGGGTGGCCGACGATCAGCGGATTCGCCTCGAACGGCAGTTTCCGCGTTACAGCATGGGCGGTGCCGGCCTGGCGATCGATGCCGGGCACAGCATCGTCGTGCGCAGCGAAGTGGCCTATTTCGACGACTGGCGAGTGACCAATCCCTACCGCCAGTACGGCAGCGACGAGAGTCCGATGATCAAGTCGCTGCTTGGCGTCGACTATCTGCTACGCAACTGGCTGATCTCCCTGCAATGGCAGGAGCAGCAATTGCTCGACTGGCAGGTCGGGATGTTGCAGGACAAGCGTGACGATCTGTTCACCCTGTCCGCCGAAGGCACTCATCTGCGGGACCGCCTCAAGAGCCGGCTGGTGCTGGCCATGTCACCGCCGGCCAAAGACGACGCGTTGCTGCAGGGCATCTTCACCTACAAACCGGTCGACTGGCTCAAGTTGGGGCTGGAGGTGGATGTGTTTTTTGGCAAGGACGACCAGCCATTCGGTGAATACGACCAGCGTGATCAGGTTCGGCTTTCGGCGGGCTATTTGTTTTGAACATACAGCGCCTGCGTGCACCGTGCGCCGGCGAGCAACTCACTCATATGATGAAAAGGAAATCTCAATGTTGTCGCTATTCAAGACCTTGACCGCCGGTGTGTTGATGCTGACGAGTGCTTCGGTGTTGGCCGCTCAGGGCCAGAGTGCCGATGACATCATCCGCCAGGCCAGAGACCGCAACGACGGCAAGAGCTTCATGTCGCAGGTGTCGTTGATCCTGCTCGACAAACAGGGCAACAGCCGGGTGCGCGAGTTCAGCTACCTGCAGAAGGATTATCCAGACAGCGACAAGTTCACCATGTACTTCTCTGCGCCCAATGATGTGCGCGATGTCGCCTTCCATATCGAAAACCCCCACGAAGCGTTGGGCGCCGAAGACAGCCAGTGGATGTACTTGCCGGTCAGCCGGCAGACCCGGCGCATTTCGACCACCGACAAGCGCGGCGCCTTCATGGGCAGTGATTATTCCTATGCCGACCTGGACAAGATACGGGCCAACGATTACCGCCAGACCCTGGTCGCAGAAGAGAACATTGCAGGCCGTGACTGTTATGTCATCGAGCGTGCGCCAGCGTCTGCGCAAGTCCTGGCCAAGACCGGCTACAACATGCTCAAGGTCTGGATCGACAAAAAGAACTTGCTGGTCATGCGTCAGGATTTCTTCGATGTCAAAGGCGTGATGTTCAAACAAATGCGCACGCTGAAAGTCGAGACGGTCGATCAGATCGACAGCATCACCCTGAGCGAGACCGAAGACTTCATCGCGGGCACTCGCTCCCAGCTGCGTTTCAACCAGTTGCAGTACAACGTCGAGCTGGACGACCGGCTGTTTACCCAGACCGCCATCAAGCGCGGCCTGAAGAGTGGCGACCTGCCTGAATTTGCTGTGTCCGCTCGCTAAGCGCTGCCCCGACCTTTCTGGAACGCATGATCATGGAACGATACCTGAACTTCGTTGAGCGCTATGCGCGGGCGATTGTGTTTGTGCTGGTGGCGATCACCGCCTACTTCACCTACACACTCGGCTCGCTGATGTCGGATACCAATCCCTATTTACTCAAGGAAACCCATCCGGCGCGCAAAACCATTCTCGACCTTCAGCACGAATTCACCGGTACCTACGACTCGGTCATGGTGGCGCTGAACAATCCGCAGAGTGTCTTCAACACCGAGTCGCTGAATGCCCAGTTCGAAATCTCGCAAGCCCTGCGGCGGCTGATGCTGGCCAACGCGGAGGATGAAGTCGAACTGCAGCGCATCGTCGGCAAGCATGGGGCGGACAGTCGTGCCCAGCTGCTGGCCGCAGACATTCTCAGTGAGGGTTTCTCCCAGAACGATTACGCCCAGGCCAAGGCGTTGCTCGATCACGCCCGCAGTCAGGGCTGGGACGAGCGCGACCAGCAGTTTCTCGGTTTTCTCGCAGAGCGGATCAACCCGATCAAGGAAATGGCCTCCATGGCCGACCTGGAAAACATCAGCCTGAGCCCTGATGGCGAACTGTGGATTCACAAGACTCTGCATGGCCTGGACATGGACCCCAAGGTCGTCGAAGCGCAGATCATGGGCAACGAGCAGATGGTCGGCGGGGTGGTCTCCGCCGACAAGAAGGTCGCCATGGTGGTCGCCGAACTCGGCACCAAACAGGACGACGCCCAGGCCCAGCTACGCGCCTATCACCAGGTGCGCCAGATCATCGCGGACTACCAGGCCAGGCATCCGCAATTCACCGATGAAGTGTTCATCGCCGGGATGCCGATCTTCATTGCGGCACAGCAGGAGATCATCGATCACGACCTGGCGTTGCTGTTTCCGATCGTGTTCCTGCTGGTGACTTCGCTGTTGGCGTTCTTTTTCCGCAAGCCCTTGGGCGTGCTCCTGCCGTTGTTCAATATCCTCTTCTGCACCATCTGGACCTTGGGCCTGATGGCGCTGTTTCGGGTACCGATTGACCTGCTGACCAGCGTGTTACCGGTCTTCTTGTTCACCATTTGCTGCGCCGATGCGATCCACGTGATGGCCGAGTATTACGAGCAACTCAATGCTGGCCAGTCCTATCGTGAAGCCAACCGCGAAACCATGCGGATGATGGTCGTCCCCGTGGTGTTGACCACCGTGACCACCATTGCCACGTTCATGATTTCCACCACCAACAATATTGTCAGCATCCGCAATTTCGGCGTCTTCATGTCCATCGGGCTGACGGCGGCCTTGATCATTTCCCTGCTGCTGATTCCGGCGTGGATCTCCATCTGGGGCAAGGATCAGCCGCCGCGCACAATCGTCCATAAAGAGTCGATCATCTCGCGCTATCTGGTGGCGTTCTGTGCGCGCTTGATCCAATGGCGCAAGCCCGTCCTGATCGTCACCTTGCCGTTGTTGGCGTTGATGACGGTATTCACCTTCATGGTCAATATCGAAGACTCAGGGATTGCCTACTTCAAAAAAGACAGCCCGGTCCGGGTCTCGGATGAG
>JAPLSD010000317.1 GCA_026398835.1 Pseudomonas sp. | reverse complement strand
CAGGCTTGCGGGCAATGATGACCTGACTTTTCGCCACGACCGCGTCCAGCGCCTGCTTGATCTGCGCGCCTCGTGGGGAAGACAGAATCGCCTGCCAGGTGTCGGCCCAGTGATTGAGTAGCGGATGATCGGCGTTGCTGAAGTCGACCTTGGCTTCCCAGAACAACAGCATCCACATCGACCAGTAGAAACCGTACTGGCTATGGCTGATCACTTCCAGACCGGCATCGGCGACCATCTGTTTGAACTGATCTTCGCTGATGATTCGGATGTGGTTGGGCTTTTGGAAATACTCGGGCGCCGCGATGCCTTTTTGCAGGTCTTCGGAGCTCGGATGCGGAACACTCAGCAAGTACAAAGCCCCCGGTTTGCCGACCCGCACCAGCTCGGACAGAAACTGCGCCGGGTCGTCGACGTGTTCGATGACTTCGGTGGACACCACCCGCGTCGCCGTCGCATCCGTGATGGGCAGTGGGTTGCAGTCCGTGACATGGCAGTCGACGGCGCGCGCCGGGGTGTCACTCAGGCGCTGGCGGGTCGCCTCGACCTTGGCCGCGTCGATGTCGGCGATGATAATCCTGGCCCCACGCATGCCGCAGAAATGCACGTTGCCGCCGTCACCACAGCCGACATCCAGCACAACGTCATCCGCACCAATCTCGAAGCCCTTGAACAATTCGTTGGTCTGCTGGTTGAACCAGCCGCTGAGTACCGCGTCTTGCAGGCCCAGCATGTAGGGATCGACCTTGGACGGTAGCGGTGCCTGAGGTTCTGGCTGTAAGGGGCCGGGAGTACCCGAGGTGAGTTTCTTCAAAAGGCTCAGCATGAGGTAGCTCCAGAGGATGGGACGGTGGTTCGGCTGACGTTCAAGCGCTCGAGCAGTTTTGCACCCCGGTTGCGCATGGGTTTCTCAATGAATCGATAGTTGAGCTCGCTCAACAGAACGATCAGGGCAGCAGCGACGATCAGGGTCACAACAGGATGGCCGGCCGGGCTCGGCAGCCCCATCGCCTGTAATCGGAAACAGAGTTCGCGGACCAGGAAATAAGCCGGAATATGGATCAGGTAAATCCCATAGGAGCGGCTGCCGATCCAGGTGAGCAGGTTTTTCAACGGGCCGCGCGGGAACAGATAGTCACGGTTGTAAGAAGCGACCCAGACCAGTACGGCGCAGAGTACTGCCATCGCGCCAATGCGGTAGCTGGCAAACGTGTAGGGCTCAGTGCCCAACACGCTCAAAATAAGTCCGACACCGATGAGCAACGGCACGCCGAGCCAAGGATGCCGCAGTAGCGTGGGTTCCCATCGAGCATGGCTCGGGCGCCCACTCCAGATCGCGAGCAAAATACCGAGGGCCAGGGCATCGGTCCTGATCACCATCAGCCAAGGCGTACGCAGGGTGAAGAGTTGCAGTGCGACCAGCACCAGCAGTGCCCAGACCAGCCGCTTTCGAAACACCAGGACGAACAGCGGCAGCAGCATATAAAACTGCTCTTCCAACGACAGACTCCAGTACACAAAACTGGCCCCGTATTCGTAACGGAAGAAGCTGTCGGCAAAACGGAAATTGGCAAACTGCAGGAAGCCCGCCAGGGTTGCTTGAAGGTTGGCGTGCAGAGTGCCGAAGGCCCCAGACTGATTGAGGAACAAGCTCGCCAGCAAAATCAGCCCCAGCCACAACCAGGCTGAAGGCAGCAGGCGGAATACCCGACGAATCCAGAAGTTGCGGGCCTGCTGCCAGAACTCCTCGCGGGAGGTGCAGCCTTGCAACGCCGGAATCAGGCTACGGGCGATGACGAACCCGGAAATAGCAAAAAAAAGATCGACGCCCCACCACAGCTGAAAACGTGCGGTGATCGCCTCCAGAAACGGAACCGGCCCGGCAAACAAACTGTCTTGCAGGTGATGAAACAGCACGCAGAGGATGGCAATAGCGCGCAAGGCCTCAATGTCCATGATCCGTTTGTCGTTCATCACAAGCGGCCTGCTTCTGAAGGGAGTTGAGTCGTGCCTGGCTTGCGCGCAATGATCACCTGACTTTTGGGCATGAACTGATCCAGTAACTGCTTGATCGCCAGTCCGTTGGGCTGCGCCAGCAGCTCTTGCCAGGTTCTCGCCCAACCCTCCATCAACGGCGGATAAGGTGCGTGAACCCGGTCGCGTACCGCCCCACCGAGATCACGACCGGCGGCCCGCTCACTGGCCCAGAAGAAAATCATGCCCATGACCCAGAAGAAGCCACTGGCTTGGCGATGCTCGATGACCAGACCGGCGTCTTCAACCAGCGCGGCAAAGCGCTCCTGGGAAAAAATCTGGATATGGTTGGGTGACTGGTAATAACCGGGTGGCGCGATGCCTTGCTGAAGATGTTCGCCCACGGCATGCGGAACGCTGAGCAGATACTGCGCACCGGGGCGGCCCATCCTCACCAGCTCGGCCATGAATTGCTCTGGCTGGTCGACATGTTCCAGCACTTCCATGCACACAATTTTGCTCGCACAGCCGTCGGCCAAGGGCAGCGGCAGACTGTTGCTGACCAGGCCCAGAGATGGCGCTTGAGTCTGGGCACACACCTGCCGGGCAAGGTCACGAACCTTGTCGAATTCGCTGTCGGTGAAAATGACCGAAGCGCCCTGACGCATCGCAAATAGCGTGGCGACGCCCTCCCCGCAACCCACATCAAGCAGCGTATCGTCAGCACCGATGGCAAAACCTTTGAGCAGTTCACCGCTGTCATTCAGAAACCAGCCATCGAGTACGGCGTCGTGCAGACCGATATCCCGAGGTGACACAGCGACTGCTGGCACAGGCGCCAGCACCGGTTCGGCCTGGACGCCGCGAAGACGCCTCAGCAGTGAGCCGATCATGCTTGCGGGGTTTCCACTACAAGCGCTTTGCGGCTATCGAGCAGCTGCGCGAAAAAGGTTTTAAGGTGCTGTTCGGCACTGGCCTGGCTGCAGAATTTTTCCAGGCTGCGCACAGCATGCGTGGACATCCGGGCATAACGCTCGACATCCTGTTTGGCCACCTCATAGCTGGCCTGATAAGCCGAGCACAACGAGTCCCAGTTAGTGATGTAACGCAGAGTGCGATAGGCCGCGCGCGGATCGTGGGGCCAGGCAGTCAACTCATCCGTCGAGTCGACGATAAAGGTGTTGTCGCTGTCCACGTAGTCGGCCATCGCCGTGTTGCAGGGTGCAACGGCGGGCTTGCCACAGGACATGAACTCCATCAGTGGCAGGCACTGACCCTCTCCGTACGAGCTGTTCACCACATAGCTGGTCGCTTGCACCAGCCGTTCATAATCCGGGTCGGACAGATACCCGTGAATCAGCACGATACGGCAGCGGTACGACTGGTTTTTGTAGAGGTGGTGCAGCATGTCGCTCAGGGCTTCTTCGATGTCATGGTGCGTCAGCTTCAACACCAGGGTCGCATCGGGCGTATCGCGGAATGTTGTGCAGAAGGCACTGAGCATGTCCTCCCAGTTCTTGCGACCATCGTAGGGGTTCAAAACGGAGGTATAGACCACGCCGTCCAGCACCAACTGGCTGTCCTGCGCTGGCGCATCGAAGGCAATCCACGTGCCTTCACGCAAGGCTGGCGGCCCATAAGGACGCAGATCCAGCTCACGACTGTCGATCAGCAAACCGCGCAAGTTGAGCTTCACCTGCTCGGCTTGCGGCTGTTTGGCAAGCTGCTGGCCCCGCATGGCGAAACGATCCCAGACCGGTGCCGGGATGGCGCAAACGGGATAATCCGATCCCATGACATCACGCACGGCTTTTACCGTGAAGCTGGAGTGGGTGATCGCCGCACCCGACGCGCCCAGAACCAGACGCCAGTCATGGCGAGGTTCACCTTGCCAGCTTTCGGTGGGGATGGTGCTGAACTCCCAGGCGAACACCGCAATGGTCGGGCAGGCATAGTGGATCGGAGTGCGATGCGGCGGAGAGAAAGACAGAAAAACGCATTCTTCACCGCGGCTCAGGCAGTCGAAGTAGAGCCGGTCGACCAGTTCGTCAGGGTTGCTGACTTCGATGACCTGACCCAGCCGCTCAAGCACTGGGCGGTACTCCTTGAGCACGAAGTAGTAGCTGTACTCCGGCCGACCGAGGTTCTGCTGGATGGTGCTCTTGTTGGTTTCCGAATGGATGATGATCAGCATGATGCGTTGTCCGCCACAGGCATGGTCGGGGCAGTCGCAACCCCAGTCATCGGGGTAAGCCCGAAAAAATCCGCCATACGCTTTTGCACGGGGGCGAAGGCGCAGTAGTCACGCATACGTTCAGTGGCCGCGTCGGACATCGCTTTGTAGGCGTGCGGTTGTTCCTTGGCCATCCGGTAGCTGTCCCGATAGGCATCTCTCAATGACCCCCAGTCGGGTCTATGGCGCCGCGTACGGAAGAGGATGCGCGAATCCTGCGGCCAGATCGCCGGTTCCTGACTGGACTTGATGACAAAGGCCACGCGCTCATCGATGTAGTCTTCCATGGCGGTATGAGCCGGTGCGAGTACCGGTTTTCCACAGGCCATGAACTCCATCAGCGGCAGGCAAAGCCCTTCGCAACGGGACGCATTGACATAGAAACTGGCGGAACCGTAAAGGCGAGCGTATTGCTCATCGTCCAAAAAGCCATGCATGACGACAACGCGGCAGGAAAATGGCGATAGCTGCGAAAGCAGCGTGAGCATCTGTACGTAGTACAAGGACAAATCGTTCTGGGTCATCTTCAATACCAGCGTGGCATCTTCGACATCCCGCATGGCCCAGCAGAACGCAGTGATCAGTTGGTGCCAGTTCTTGCGGCCATCAACCGGGTTGAACACGCTGACGTAGACCACCCCGTCGACCTGGGTTTCGACCCGCTCAGTGGTCTGCGGGAGAACGGCTTGCGGATGCTCGTGCGCAGACTCCGGT
>JAPLSD010000813.1 GCA_026398835.1 Pseudomonas sp. | reverse complement strand
GTGCTGCTCACCCAAAAGGGCTCCGCAAGCGTTGATGGTCTTGAGCAACTTCACGGCAAACGTCTGGCGATCACTCAAGGCAATCCTTTGGTGGATTTTCTGCGCAGTGACTATCCGCTCATTCGTTTAGTTGAGACCCGTGACACCTTCAGCGCCACGGAGTTACTCGCCCAAGGCCAGGTCGAAGGTGCGGTGAGCTCACTGGTAATCGCCAACTACTTCCTCTCATCGCCGGTGTTCCAGGACAAGCTCCAGATCAGCACCACTCTCGGTACCCGGCAAGCAGCCTTCTCATTGGCGACAGCACGAAGTGCAACGGAACTGAGCTCTATCATCGACAAGGCGCTTTTGAGCATCGCGCCGGACGAACTTGGAATCATCAACAGTCGCTGGCGTGGCTATACGGCGGCGCCAGACAGTTACTGGCACCAGTATCACCGTCTGATTTACCAGATCGTCATCGGAATCGGCTTGCTGTTACTGATTTCCCTGACCTGGAATGCCTATATGCGCAGGCAAATCAAACAGCGGCAAATGGCCGAGCGCGCGCTCAATGATCAGTTTGAGTTCATGCAAGCGTTGGTTAATGGAACACCGCATCCCATTTACGTCCGTGATCGCGAGGGACTCCTGCAAAGCTGCAACGACAGCTATCTGGAAGCCTTTTGTGCCAAGCGAGAAGACATCATCGGCAAAAACGTTATGCAAGGGGGGTTGAGCAACGAGTTTGAAGCCCGCGAATACCAGGCTGATTATCAGCGTGTGGTAGCCGAGGGTATTCCTTTGCTTCTCGATCGCCCACTGCATATTGGTGAGCGAAAACTGACGATCTACCATTGGGTTCTCCCCTACCGAGACTCGACGGGAGTAGTACAGGGCATCATTGGCGGCTGGATCGACATCAGCGAGCGCCGCCAATTGTTCGATGAGCTACGGTCGGCTAAAGAACAAGCCGATGCCGCAAACCGTGCGAAAAGTACATTCCTGGCAACCATGAGTCATGAAATCCGTACGCCGATGAATGCAGTCATTGGCATGCTCGAATTAACCTTGAAACGTGCCGATCAAGGTCATCTTGACCGCCCGGCCATTGAAGTAGCGTACGACTCGGCAAAGGATCTACTGGAATTGATCGGCGATATTCTCGATATCGCCCGCATAGAGTCAGGCCGTTTAAGCCTTGCCCCTGAGCGAGTCAACTTGAGCGACATCGTCGAATCGGTGATTCGGGTGTTCGATGGGCTGGCCCGGCAGAAAAGCCTCAAGCTGCTTCTGGAGTTCAATTCAAATGTGCAGCACCCCGATGTACTGATTGATCCTCTGCGTTTCAAACAAATACTGACCAACCTGGTCAGCAACGCGATCAAGTTTACCGAGCACGGCCAGGTCAAGATCCGGGTCAACGTACACCCCACCGAAGAACCACAACAGATTCAAATGGAGTTGCTGGTTCAGGACACGGGAATGGGTATTAGTGAAGATGACCAGCAGCGTCTGTTCGAACCCTTTGCTCAGGCCGATAGCCCCAGTCATCTGGCCAGAAGTGGCGCAGGACTGGGCCTGGTCATCAGCCGCAGCCTGTGTGAAATGATGGGTGGGCGTTTGAACTTGAGCAGCCAGGCCGGGGTGGGTACTCAAATTCATGTCTCGTTGAAAATGACCAGCCTGCCGGCCAACCTGGTTGTAGATGAGGTCACTCCAGCTCTTGCAGCCGCGTGTGCCGTATTGAACGTTCTGGTGGTCGACGATCACCCGGCAAACCGTTTGCTCATGTGTCAGCAACTTGAATTCCTGGGTCATCACTCTACGGCCGCCCATCAGGGTGCTGCGGGCTTGCGGGCGTGGGAAGACGGGCACTTCGATCTGGTGATCGCCGACTGCAACATGCCCGTTATGAATGGCTATGAACTCACCCGGGCCATCCGCCAGAACGAACAACAGGCGCAGTTGCCT
>JAPLSD010000361.1 GCA_026398835.1 Pseudomonas sp. | reverse complement strand
TTCGACGCGACCGCTGCCACCGCCCATGGATGCCGACAGCCTGCTCGATACCAACCCGGACTGCCCACCGGCCTGCCAGCAACAACGGGTGGATGCGGTCCACATCACCGGCGACGACAGTGACTTCTATGTATTGTCCGAGCGTGAACAACTGCGGTTGATGAAAGCCATCAACGCGGTCGAAGGGCTGATCAAGGACTTCCAGCAGATCGTCCAAGGCGCGCCCGAGCACCCGGAACCCTGTGTGGCCGGGATGCGCGGCGCGACGGAAGAAACCTGCGGTTGCCAGGCCTGTCAGAAGCGCTTGTGGGCCCGCAAGGCCGAGCAAGCCGGATTATTGAGCCTGAGTCAGGCCCGGGTGCAGGCAGAGGAAACGCGCCTGACCACCGAGGACGATGTGCAAGGGCGCATCGCCGACTTGAAACAGCAGCGCGAGCAATTCGCCGAGCTGTGCGGCTGGTTCAGCAGCCAGGACACCTGCACGATCGGCGAGGCGGTCGGCAAGGCCCTGGACGCCGAAGTCGCGAGTTTGAAGACCCGCCTGACGGCGGTGGAAAAAATGAGCGCCAGCACCGCCACCGACACCCTGCCCAGCACCGCCCTCGGTGCGAAGCGCATCGCCGGTGCCGGCATCACCCAGGCCCGCAGTGGCAATCGGGTGGTCGAAGTCATCGTGCTCAGTCGTCCGGATCGGCACTATTACATTTCTCAATCCGCCGCCGACCAGCTGCGCCAGTCGATGCGCGTGCAGGTCGGGCGCCGGCCAGCCACGGCACCGCTGGATGGCCCCGGGTTGAAGGCCCGGGCCGCGGAACTGGTGCGTGATATCCAGAAGCAGGTTTCGCAACGGATCAAGGCCGACCTGGCCAAACCCCTGGGCAACCTGGAAGGCCGGCTCAAAACCTGGACCTACCCCGAAGACTGCGCCGCCAATGCCCTGCACCAGGAATTCGACTGGACCTCCGACAGCAGCGACCTGGCGCCCTATGCGATCAGTACCGAAGCCCACCTGTTGCGTTTCGCGGCCCAGGCCAGCGCCGGGTTTTCCGGCTTCGACCCCAAGGCCGGAGCGATCTCGCTGGGCATCAAGGGCCAGGCCAGCTTTGCCCTGGGAGAAGGCAAGATCACCTTCGCCGCGTTCCTGCCCAGCCAGGGCGGGCGCGATTGTTACTTTGCCTACAGGAACGCCGAGGGCGAAAAGGTCTACCACCGTTTCGGCGCATTCCGCCTCAGGGGGGCGCTGCAGCTGAGTTGCTTTGCCGGGGTCGTGGCCGCGGGCTCGGCCACCGCCGGAGCGAAATGGAAAGAAGCGCCCTCGGGGGCCAGTGCCTTACTGCTGAGCCCGGAACTGGAATCGCGCGGCGGCACGGTGCAGGTCAAGGGCAGCCTGTTCGCCGGGGCGCAGATGGGGGGCGCACTGACCGGCGGCCTGGAGTGGATGGCCCCCGACCAGCAGAACCGGGAGAACGCCCGCTGGGCGGCGCTGCTGGAGGTCAGGACCGAAGGCAATGTGGCGTATGGGCTGGGGGTCGGAGGGGATTTTCAGCTCATCCTTACGCGCGGCAAGTTGTACTTCCACTGCAAGGGCGAACTGGTGTTCGGTCCGGGCGGTGGCGGCGGCTTTGGCACCCTGGTGGATTTCGAGAAAATCGCCGAGCTGGTGGGGGCGGTGTACCAGACGCTGAGTGAGGTGGATTTTCGGTATGTGTTTAGCCTCAATGAGGATGCCTTCATCTTGTTTTATCAAGGTGTGTCGCAGCTCTTGAGTGCGCCGGGCAAGACGTTGAATGAGGTGATGGGAAATGGTCCGACAGCTTTGCGTAACTGGTGGAATGACCGTTTGCAACGTCAAGCATCATCCCATCGCCTGGCGGAACGCATCCTCAGCGGCCAACCCTTGCAACTCGGCAGCCAACGTCTGCCTTTGAGCCGCCTGCCACCCGAAGTGCTGGGGCCGGCACTGTATATGCTCAGCGAGTACTACATCTTTCGTTGCGCCAATGAAACGGAAAAAGCCATCGTTCACCTGCTGCAACAGGTCAGCAGCTGGCGGCAATTCTATCTGGTGCTGGAGCGCATGGACCCGACGGCGCAAGTGGTTCCGGCCGTTGACAGCGTCAAACGTATCCGTAGCTATTTGAGTGGGCCGCAGGCCCGAGATTTTTCCAACTTCATCAAGCACCTGGCCAGCCATGCCAGCGAAGCCGTACCCGGCCAGCCGCTGCCGCAGTGGTGGCCGTGGCAACCGATGCACGCCAACAATAAGTTCGAAACGCTGTTGGCCGCCCGTGAGACCTGGAAACGTCCGAACGAAGGCGGCCGTTATGTTTGAATCAAAGGCACTGAAGAGGTGTCGATTGTCCGGTGCAATCCTGCTGGCCTTGCTGCTCAGCGCTTGCGAGCAAAACAGCGTCATCCCCAGCCAGTCCTTGAGCGCGAAACAAGTCTCAGCCATCGCCGAAGGCATCGAGCAGCGCTATCCAAAGCAACCGGCTGCCGAGCGCCAGGCCCTGCTGCAACACGTGGTCAGCGCCATCGACAACATGGTCTTCGTCGAGGGCGACAGCTTCGAGATGGGCGACTTCGGCTGGGCCGGTGAATATGACCCGGCGAACATGTGCGAATGGCCGTGCGGGGTGCCCAAGGATGAATTGTGGCTCCTGGTCCCCAAAGCCGATTCCCGACCGCTGCACACGGTGCGCCTGGACAGTTTTTACATGGCCAAATATCACACCACTATTGGAGAGGATGATCGGTTTCGCACGTTCACCGGGCTACCACTGTATCGAATGGAACTATCTGAAAAGGATCGCGAGTATGGACTGACCGTTCCCCATCGCATACGCGAAGCAAGGCAATATCAACCCAATTACCCGGCCTGGAGCAAGCTCTGGCAGGAGTCCAAGGACTACTGCCTGTGGTTGGGAGAACTGAGCGGTCTGCCAGTGGATCTGCCCACCGAAGCGCAATACGAATACGCCGCCCGTTCCGGTGGACGCTATGTGGTGTATGCCACGGATAATGGCAGTGTCATCAGAGGGAAGAATGCCCATGACGGCAAGTCAATCTACCCTGTCGGTTTTTTCCCGCCCAATCCGCTCGGGTTGTATGAGATGGGCGACAACGCCGTGTCCTGGGTCAACGACTGGTACGCAGCGGATTACTACGCAAACTCGCCGATAGACAATCCGCAGGGGCCGGCGACTGGTACTGAAAAAGTCCTGCGTGGCAGTGACTCTATTTCTTCCTCGCCGCTTGCCATGACCATGTGGCGACATAACGACAAACCCGTTCTGGACGAGTACTACGCGCAAAACAGCTACCGCTGCGCGATCCAGCAGAGCGGGCCGTTGAAATGAAGGCGCAGAACTGTCGTCCATCGCAAGTGCCGGGGTTAGCGCTGTATACGCTCAGCGAGTACTGCATCTTTCGCAGCGCCAATGAAACGGAAAAAGCCATCGTTCACCTGCTGCACCAGATCAGTAGCTGG
>JAPLSD010000590.1 GCA_026398835.1 Pseudomonas sp. | reverse complement strand
TACCACGACCTTCTTGCCTTTCATGTCGACGAAATCTTCCGGCGACTTTTCAAAGCCCAGGTTGCGGTTGACGTTGGCGATCAGGAAATCCAGCGCGTCATGCACGCCCGGCAAATCTTCACCAGCAAAGCCGCCCTTCATGTAGGTGTAGGTGCCCATGCCCATAAACACGGCATCGTATTCTTCGAGCAGTTGCTCGATGGTCACGTCTTTGCCGATTTCGGTGTTGAGACGGAACTCGATGCCCATGCCGGTGAAGACTTCGCGACGATTGCTCAGCACGGTCTTTTCCAGCTTGAACTCAGGGATGCCGAAGGTCAGCAGACCACCGATTTCCGGGTTCTTGTCGAACACCACCGGCGTCACGCCACCGCGCACCAGCACGTCGGCACAACCCAGGCCCGCCGGGCCCGCACCGATCACTGCGACACGCTTGCCGGTCGGTACGACCTTGGACATGTCCGGGCGCCAGCCCATGGCGAACGCGGTGTCGGTGATGTACTTCTCCACCGAACCGATGGTCACCGCGCCGAAGCCATCGTTGAGGGTGCAAGCCCCCTCGCACAGACGATCCTGCGGGCACACCCGGCCGCAGACTTCCGGCAGGGTGTTGGTCTGGTGGGACAGCTCGGCGGCAGCGAGGATGTTGCCCTCGGCCACCAGTTTCAGCCAGTTGGGAATGAAGTTGTGCACCGGGCACTTCCATTCACAGTACGGGTTACCACAACCCAGGCAGCGGTGGGCCTGATCGGCCGACTGCTGGGGTTTGAAGGGTTCGTAGATTTCCACGAACTCTTTCTTGCGTTGACGCAACAGTTTCTTCTTCGGATCCTTGCGCCCGACCTCGATGAACTGGAAGTCATTATTCAGACGTTCAGCCATGTTAAAACCTCATCAAACTCTTCAGGCGCATATCACTGCGGGTTGGCACGGGTGCTGGAAAGCAACGATTTCAAGCTGGCAGCCTTAGGCTTGACCAACCAGAACCGACGCAGATAGTCATCGAGGTTTTCGGCGAGGTTACGACCCCACTCGCTATTGGTTTCCTCGACGTATTCGTTCAGCACACGTTGCAGGTGGCTGCGATAGGCTTCCATCGCTTCGCCGCTGATCCGCTGGATTTCCACCAGTTCGTGGTTGACCCGGTCAACGAAGGTGTTGTCCTGGTCCAGCACGTAGGCGAAACCGCCGGTCATGCCCGAGCCAAAGTTGTAACCGGTCTTGCCCAGTACGCAGACGAAACCGCCGGTCATGTACTCGCAGCAGTGATCGCCAGTGCCTTCGACCACGGTGTGAGCACCGGAGTTACGCACCGCGAAACGCTCGCCCGCAGTACCGGCAGCGAACAGCTTACCGCCAGTGGCGCCGTACAGGCAGGTGTTGCCGATAATGGCGCTGTCCTGAGTCTTGTAGGCGCTACCAATTGGCGGAACGATGACCAGCTTGCCGCCCGTCATGCCTTTGCCGACGTAGTCGTTGGCGTCGCCTTCCAGGTACATGTTCAGACCGCCGGCGTTCCACACACCGAAGCTCTGACCAGCAGTGCCTTTGAAGCGGAAGGTGATTGGTGCCTTGGCCATGCCCTGGTTGCCGTGAGCCCGTGCAATTTCACCGGAGATCCGCGCGCCGATGGAACGGTCGCAGTTGCAGATATCCAGCGAGAAGTCGGCGCCGCTCAGGTCGTTGATCGCCGAGGTGGCCATCTCGACCATTTGCTCGGCCAACAGGCCTTTATCGAACGGTGGGTTACGCTCAACCTGACAGAACTGTGGTTTGTCTGCCGGGATGTGATCGCTGCCCAGCAACGGGGTCAGGTCCAGATAGTTCTGCTTGGCGGTTTGGCCCTCAAGGATTTCCAGCAGATCGGTACGCCCGATCAGCTCTTCGAGGGAACGCACGCCCAGCTTGGCCAGCCACTCACGGGTTTCTTCGGCGACGTAGGTGAAGAAGTTCACCACCATGTCGACGGTACCGATGTAGTGATCCTTGCGCAGTTTGTCGTTCTGAGTGGCTACGCCAGTGGCGCAGTTGTTCAGGTGGCAGATACGCAGGTATTTGCAGCCCAATGCGATCATTGGCGCGGTGCCAAAGCCGAAGCTTTCAGCGCCGAGAATCGCGGCCTTGATCACGTCGAGGCCGGTTTTCAGGCCGCCATCGGTCTGCACCCGCACCTTGCCGCGCAGGTCGTTGCCGCGCAAGGTCTGGTGGGTTTCGGCCAGGCCGAGTTCCCACGGCGCACCGGCGTATTTGATCGAGGTCAGCGGCGAAGCGCCGGTGCCGCCGTCGTAGCCGGAAATGGTGATCAAGTCCGCATAGGCCTTGGCCACACCGGCAGCGATGGTGCCAACGCCCGCTTCTGCTACCAGCTTCACCGACACCAGCGCCTTCGGATTGACTTGTTTGAGGTCAAAAATCAGCTGCGACAAGTCTTCGATGGAATAGATGTCGTGGTGCGGCGGTGGCGAAATCAGGGTGACGCCAGGCACCGCATAACGCAGCTTGGCGATCAGGCCGTTGACCTTGCCGCCAGGCAGCTGACCACCTTCGCCGGGCTTGGCGCCCTGAGCGACCTTGATCTGCAGCACTTCGGCGTTGACCAGGTATTCCGGGGTCACCCCGAAACGGCCGGTGGCCACTTGCTTGATTTTCGAGCTTTTGATGGTGCCGTAACGCGCAGGGTCTTCGCCGCCTTCGCCGGAGTTGGAACGCGCACCCAGGCGGTTCATGGCTTCGGCCAGGGCTTCGTGAGCTTCCGGCGACAATGCGCCCAGGGAGATCCCCGCGGAGTCGAAACGTTTAAGGACTGATTCCAGTGGTTCGATTTCGCTGATATCCAATGGCTGCTCAAGGGTTTTCACCTTGAACATGTCACGGATCATCGAGATCGGACGGTTGTCCACCAGCGCGGTGTATTCCTTGAATTTGCTGTAGTCGCCTTGCTGCACAGCGGCCTGCAAGGTGCTGACCACGTCCGGGTTGTAGGCGTGGTATTCGCCACCGTGGACGAACTTCAGCAAACCGCCCTGCTGGATCGGCTTGCGCGGGCTCCAGGCCTCAAAGGCCAACGCTTTCTGCTCGGCTTCGAGGTCGACGAAACGCGCACCCTTGATGCGGCTCGGCACACCACGGAAGCACAACTCGCAAATTTCTTCGGACAGGCCGATGGCTTCGAACAGCTGCGCACCACGATACGACGTGATGGTCGAGATGCCCATCTTCGAGAGGATCTTGAGCAGACCTTTGGTGATGCCTTTGCGGTAGTTCTTGAACACCTCATAGAGGTCGCCCAGCACTTCACCGGTACGGATCAGGTCGCCCAGCACTTCGTAGGCCAGGAACGGATAGACCGCCGAAGCACCGAAGCCGATCAGCACGGCAAAATGATGCGGATCACGCGCGGTGGCGGTCTCGACCAGGATGTTGCTGTCGCAACGCAGACCTTTTTCGGTCAAACGGTGGTGTACCGCGCCGGTGGCCAGCGAAGCGTGCACCGGCAGTTTGCCCGGCGCGATGTCGCGATCGCTCAACACGACCTGGGTACGGCCGGAACGCACGGCTTCCTCGGCCTGGTCGGCGATATTGCGCACCGCAGCTTCGAGTCCGATGCTCTCGTCGTAGTTGAGGTCGATGATCTGACGCTCGAAGCCCGGGCGATCGAGGTTCATCAGCGAACGCCATTTGGCCGGAGAAATGACCGGCGAGCTGAGGATCACGCGCGAGGCGTGTTCCGGCGACTCCTGGAAGATGTTGCGCTCGGCACCGAGGCAGATCTCCAGCGACATGACGATGGCTTCGCGCAGCGGGTCGATCGGCGGGTTGGTCACCTGCGCGAACTGCTGACGGAAATAGTCGTACGGCGTGCGTACACGTTGGGACAGCACAGCCATCGGCGTGTCATCGCCCATGGAGCCGACCGCTTCGTAGCCTTGCTCACCCAGCGGGCGCAGCACCTGATCACGTTCTTCGAAAGTGACCTGGTACATTTTCATGTACTGCTTGAGCTGGTCGACATCGTAGAAAGCCGAACCGTGGTCGTTGTCTTCCATGGTCGCCTGGATGCGCAGGGCATTCTTGCGCAGCCATTGCTTGTATGGATGACGGGACTTCAAGCGGTTATCGATGGCATCGGTGTCGAGGATCTGACCGGTCTCGGTGTCCACCGCGAAGATTTGCCCCGGGCCTACACGGCCCTTGGCGATCACGTCTTCAGGCTGGTAGTTCCAGACGCCGATTTCCGAAGCCAGGGTGATGAAACCGTTCTTGGTGGTGACCCAACGCGCCGGACGCAGACCGTTACGGTCGAGCAGGCAGACCGCGTAACGACCGTCGGTCATGACCACGCCAGCCGGGCCGTCCCACGGTTCCATGTGCATCGAGTTGTATTCGTAGAACGCCCGCAGATCCGGGTCCATGGTTTCGACGTTCTGCCACGCAGGCGGAATGATCATCCGCACGCCACGGAACAGGTCGATTCCGCCGGTGACCATCAGCTCGAGCATGTTGTCCATGCTGGAGGAGTCGGAACCCACGCGGTTGACCAGCGGGCCGAGCTCTTCCAGATCGGGCATCAAATCATTGGCGAACTTGGTGCGACGGGCCACGGCCCAGTTGCGGTTGCCAGTGATGGTGTTGATCTCGCCGTTGTGCGCGAGGAAGCGGAACGGCTGAGCCAGCGGCCATTTCGGCAGGGTGTTGGTGGAAAAGCGCTGGTGGAACACGCAGATCGCGGTTTGCAGGCGCTGGTCACTGAGGTCTGGATAGAAGGCGGTCAGATCCGCCGGCATCATCAGGCCTTTATAAATGATGGTCTTGTGGGAAAAGCTGCAGATGTAGTGATCGACATCGGCGGCGTTGGCCACGGACGAGCGACGACGGGAGCTGAACAGCTTGATCGCCATGTCCTGATCGCTCAGGCCCTCACCGCCGACGAACACTTGTTCGATCTGCGGCAGACGCTCAAGGGCCAGGCGGCCGAGAACGCTGGTGTCGATCGGCACTTTGCGCCAGCCGACGAGCTGCAGGCCGGCAGCCAGGATGGCAATGGCACGCAGGAACACATCCGGCTTTTGAATCAGCAGACCGCAACCGTCACCGGTCTTGCCGTCGGCGTTGATCCCACCGCGGTGGGTCATGCAGGTCAGGGCCTCAATGGCCGTTTGCAAAAGGGTATGACTGGGCTCGCCCTGCATATGGGCTATCAGGCCGAAACCACAGTTATCCTTGAATTCATCTGGTTGGTACAGACCTGCTTTCATAGACACTTTCTCACCAGGCTGCCTCTTACCGAGGCAAATTTCTTTTCAATTCAACCACTTACCGTCCACGCCGAACGTACGCCAGCTTTGCGGGGGCAAAAGGGAGGTCATTGTACACACCGACACAGAGGCTCACAAATTTGACGACGAAATGTCGCAAATCTATGTCGCATTTGTGAAAGGTTTAAAGGGATATGCTGTGCTAGTCAAAACTTTTTTAATTTTGACCGCAACGACTCAAAGACTACTGTGACGCAGACACCACAAGGCACGCGGCTTTGGAAGCAGCATGCGCCTGCGGAAAATTTTGAGGTGCCGGGAGAGGCGGCCTGGGTAAGGCCGCCGAATCTTCAGCGAGTTGTTGCCAGTTCCTGTTGGACGCTGGCGACAGTGCGAGGCCAAGGTTTACCAGCCTGAACCTTCTCTGGCAAGACCTTGATAGCGGCGACGGCGGCGTCGCGGTTGGCAAAGTTACCGTAAGTGATCACATACAGCGGCTTGCCTTGCAGGTTTTTCTTGAAATAACGGTACTCACCGCCCTGCTCTTTGACGAAGTTTTGCGCAGTCGCTTCGGAGCTGGTGCCGAGGATTTGCACCACGTAGTTGCCCGGCGCTTGTCCGGCGTACCAGCTACCACCGGTAGCGGCTTTGGCGACGGTGACCGGCTTCTCGACCGGTTTCTCAACAGGCTTGGCGACCGGTACCGGCTTGGCCACTGGAGCTGGTGCGGGCTTGGCCGCAGGCGCTGGCTTGGCGGTAGCGACCTGCGTCGGAGCAGGCGCTGGGCGTGCAGCAGGCGTTGGCGCAGGACCCGCCGGGAGGCCTGCTGGAGGTGCTGTGGTGGTCACGGTAGGCGGCTTCGCGCTGGAACCTTCGACCGGCACGCCGTCGTCGCCTTCGGTGATGCCGCCAGCGGCTTCAGCCAAGGGCCCACGCATGACCGGTTGCGACTGCCCAACCAGCGGCAATGGCATGGGTTGAGTATTCCCGGCGAACTCGACTGCCGGGGCGCCGCCGCTGTTCGGTTTGGGCGTTTGCCCCAATGGCAATTGCGCCTGCTCGTTGGCAGGAGCGCCGGTGGTCGGTGCTTTACTGCGACCCGGCATCAACCAGGCCGCTGCTACCGCCACCACGACGACGGCGGATATCGCCAATACGTGTTTCTTCGGCATATTGAACCCCATACTTGGACGCTTGACCGCTGTGCGGCTGGCAATCATGGCTTCGATCATTGCATCGCGAGCGACCTGGTTAATG
>JAPLSD010000160.1 GCA_026398835.1 Pseudomonas sp. | reverse complement strand
ACCTCTTTTACACCGCTTTCGACCGAGTGGATCGAACCGTTAATAGAGCCAAACAGCACCGCTCTACCAACTCCTTCAGGCTTCGATGAGCTGAAGCGTAACCGCTGTCGAAAACTGCGTAACTCATTGTTTACCAAGAAGCTTTCCGTTTCGACTGCGCCGGAAGTGGGGCGAATTATAGGCTTCCAGAATCTGCCGTCAACCCCTAATTCCAGCCTTATTCCGACTTGAGCGTAATACGCGCAAACGCCTTCTTTCCGGCCTGACAAACGTGAGTCGCACCCAATGCGTATATATAGGTGCGATCAACCACCTCACCATCTATACGCACACCGCCAGAGCCAAGAAGATCGCGTGCTACTGCCGAGTTTTTCACCAGGCCTGCCTTATTAAGGACGGCGGCAATCGGCATATCTTCAGCAGCAGTCAATTCGATCTCAGGCAGATCATCCGGCAGCTCGCCATCCTTCATGCGATTGCCAGCAGCACGATGAGCGTTCGCGGCAGCTTCTTCACCATGGAAGCGCGCAACGATCTCCTCAGCCAGCTTGATCTTGATGTCACGAGGATTTGCGCCAGCTTCTACATCAGCCTTGAAGACCGCAATCTCATCCATCGAACGGAAGCTCAGCAATTCGAAGTAGCGCCACATCAGTACATCAGGAATCGAAACCAGCTTGCCGTACATGACACCCGGCGCCTCCTGGATACCAACATAGTTACCCAGAGACTTGGACATCTTCTTCACGCCGTCCAGACCTTCAAGCAACGGCATAGTGAGAATGCACTGCGCCTCCTGCCCATAAGCGCGCTGTAACTCACGCCCCATCAGCAGGTTGAACTTCTGATCCGTACCACCCAACTCAATATCGGCACGCAGCGCAACCGAGTCATACCCCTGAACCAGCGGATAAAGAAACTCATGGATCGCGATCGGCTGATTGGTCGAGTAGCGCTTATAGAAGTCGTCGCGCTCGAGCATGCGCGCTACGGTGTACTGCGAGGTAAGGCGAATGAAATCCGCCGGCCCCATCTTGTCCATCCAGGTAGAGTTGAACGCCACCTCGGTCTTGGCCGGATCAAGAATTTTGAATACCTGAGTCTTGTAGGTCTCGGCATTCTCGAGAACCTGCTCGCGCGTCAGCGGCGGACGGGTTGCACTCTTGCCGCTCGGATCACCGATCATCCCGGTGAAGTCACCAATAAGGAAGATCACCTGGTGACCCAGATCCTGAAACTGGCGCAGTTTATTAATAAGCACCGTGTGACCCAGGTGCAAATCCGGTGCAGTTGGATCGAAACCAGCCTTTATACGTAGCGGCTGGCCACGCTTGAGCTTTTCGATCAGCTCGGACTCGACCAACACCTCTTCCGCACCACGTTTGATCAGCGCTAGCTGCTCTTCAACCGACTTCATAACAGACCCGCAGGCTCAGATTCAAAGGGAACCAACCATACAAGATCGCGGACTAATTACAAGTTTTGCCCGGCGTACGGAGGCCAATCCGCGAACAGAGTGTCCGCGGGCTTGCTTCACAGATGATTTGGTTATATTTTATACAGTTATTTCGTCTTCATCATGTCATTCATCTTTTCCAATTCATCTTCATCAAAGTCAAATCATCTATGACCACTGAACCTTCTAAAGCGCCGCCGCTTTATCCGAAGACCCACTTGCTCGCAGCAAGTGGCATCGCCGCCCTCCTCAGCCTGGCGCTCCTGGTATTCCCTTCCAGTGATGTAGAAGCAAAAAGAACAACTCTGAGTCTCGATCTGGAAACCCCGATTGAGCAACTGACACAAGATCAAGACGCCTCCAGCGCCGAACAAGCCACAAATGAAGCGGTAGCTTCTCCGTTCGCACAGATCGAAAACGACACCGAAGACACCCAGGAAACCGCTCAAGCACAGCCTGCTCCAGCGGTTGTAGAAGAGAAAAAAGCCCCGGGCCACAGGGAAGTAATTGTTGCCAAGGGCGACACCCTTTCCACGCTATTCGAGAAAGCTGGCCTGCCTGCAGCGTCGGTGCATGAGGTCCTAGCCAGCGATAAACAAGCCAAGCAGTTCTCGCAACTCAAACGCGGCCAAAAACTCGAGTTCGAAGTAAGCCCAGATGGCCAGCTGAACAATCTGCACAGCAAGGTCAGCGACCTGGAAAGCATTACCCTGACCAAGGGCGCCAAGGGCTTTGCGTTCAACCGCGTTACCGCTAAACCCACTGTGCGTTCCGCCTATGTTCATGGCGTGATCAACAGCTCGCTCTCGCAGTCCGCCGCGCGTGCCGGCTTGTCCCATAGCCTGACCATGGACATGGCCAGCGTGTTTGGCTATGACGTCGACTTCGCCCAGGATATTCGCCAGGGTGATGAGTTTGATGTGATCTACGAACAAAAGGTCATCAATGGCAAGACCGTCGGCACCGGCCCGATCCTTTCCGCACGCTTCACCAACCGCGGCAAGACCTATACCGCCGTGCGTTACACCAACAAACAAGGCAACAGCAGCTACTACACCGCTGATGGCAACAGCATGCGCAAGGCGTTCATTCGTACCCCGGTCGACTTCGCCCGCATCAGTTCGCGCTTCTCTATGGGTCGCAAGCACCCGATCCTGAACAAGATCCGCGCCCACAAAGGCGTCGATTACGCAGCCCCGCGCGGCACGCCGATCAAGGCGGCCGGCGATGGCAAGGTTCTATTGGCCGGCCGCCGCGGCGGTTACGGCAACACCGTTATCATCCAGCACGGCAATACCTACCGTACGCTGTACGGTCACATGCAGGGCTTCGCCAAGGGCGTCCAGACTGGCGGCACGGTGAAGCAAGGCCAGGTGATCGGCTATATCGGCACTACCGGCCTCTCAACAGGTCCGCATTTGCACTATGAGTTCCAGGTCAATGGCGTGCACGTCGACCCGCTGGGTCAGAAGCTGCCGATGGCCGATCCGATCGCTAAAGCAGAGCGCGCGCGCTTCCTGCAGCAGAGTCAGCCACTGATGGCACGAATGGTTCAAGAGAAAGCCACCATGCTGGCTTCGAGAAAACGCTAAGCCATGGCGCTCTATATAGGTGTGATGTCCGGGACTAGCCTTGATGGCCTGGATATCGCACTGATTGAGCAAGCACCGGCGATCAAGCTGATCGCCACGCACTACATCCCCATGCCTGAAACCCTGCGCGCCGAGCTGCTTGGCTTGTGCGCCAGTGGTCCTGACGAGATTGCCCGCTCGGCCATCGCCCAACAAAACTGGGTGCAACTGGCCGCTCAAGGCATCCGCACCCTCCTAGATCAACAACAACTGAAACCTGAGGAGATCCGAGCGATTGGCAGCCATGGGCAAACCATTCGCCATGAACCTGCACGAGGCTTCACCGTCCAGATCGGCAATCCAGCCCTGCTGACTGAGCTGACCGGCATCGCCGTCGTCAGCGACTTCCGCAGCCGTGACGTTGCCGCTGGCGGCCAGGGCGCTCCGCTGGTTCCAGCCTTCCATGAAGCACTTTTTGATGAGCGCGCAGGCAATCGCGCAGTGCTGAATGTCGGTGGCTTCAGCAATCTCAGCCTGATCGAAACCGGCAAGCCCGTCGCGGGTTTTGACTGCGGCCCCGGGAACGTTCTGCTTGATGCCTGGATTCACACACAACGCGGCGATAACTTCGATCGCGACGGCCAATGGGCCGCCAGCGGCAAGGTAGAACCCGCACTGCTGAAAGAGCTGCTCAGCGACCCCTTCTTCGTGACCAAAGGCCCAAAGAGCACCGGCCGCGAAGTATTCAACCTTGAATGGCTTCAGCAACATCTGAGTCGCCTGCCAGCATT
>JAPLSD010000784.1 GCA_026398835.1 Pseudomonas sp. | reverse complement strand
TCCAGGTGCAGTTCATGCAGACCTTCACGGTTGCGCAGGCGGGCGTTGATGATATGCATCGCGACAGTCCTTTTTATTCACTCTTGGGCACACACCGCGCCAGCAGTCAGGCGCGGATAACGATCACGATAGCGGAAAAAGACACCCACCATTTCCGCTCACCCCAACGACTTGCTCATGTAAACCCGCCGCAAGCCGTTCTCCTCGACCCGGTGGGTTTCGACAAAACCTCTTCGGGCGTACATCGCAATGTTTTCGCTCATCGCCTCATGGGTGTACAGGCGGATCGAGGCATAGTCCGCTTCAACGGCGTGGAACTCGGCAAACTCCAGCAATTGTCGGCCATAGCCTCGGCCTTGTGCCTGCGGGCTGACGGCCAGGTTGTCCAGCAGCAAGTACTCCTCGGTGTTGATCAACACCACGAAGCCAACCATCGCTACGTCGCTCTCGATGACATGGACGCGCCTGGCCAGCACCTGGCTGGCGTAGTCGTCGAGCATCGGCCCGGGTTTACGGCCGATACGCTCGATGTAGGGAGAGTAGGCGGCCTGGACGATAGCCTCGATCGGCGCGATGTCTTCCAGGGTGGCCGGGCGAATAATGGACTGCATGGAGCCAATACCTTTTAACCGAGGGACGGGTCTGGACTGTAACGGTCCAAAAGCCGAAGGGACAGGCATAAAAAAACCACCGGGCCGGTGGTTTTTTTGAATCGCCGGCTTATTCGCCGTGATAGATGCAGCCGCTGGTGCAGGTTTCGTGGATGCGGATTGCGCTGAGCTCCGGCAGCAGGGGCTTCAACTCGTTCCAGATCCATTTGGCCAGCACTTCGCTGGTCGGATTTTCCAGGCCAGGAATGTCGTTCAAATAGTTGTGATCGAGGCGTTCATAGAGCGGCTTGAAGATCGCCTTGATTTCCGAGAAGTCACGAATCCAGCCAGTGTTTGGATCGAGGTCGCCGCTCAGGTGAATCGCCACCTTGAACGAGTGGCCATGCAGGCGTCCGCACTTGTGGCCTTCTGGAACGTGAGGCAGGCGGTGGGCGGACTCGAAGGTAAACTCTTTGAAAATTTCCACAGTGGTTTGAGCTCTGTCAGGTGGCTATCGCCAGCGGCGATGAAGGCAGGTGGCGAGTTTAACAGCTTGGGTTTGTGGTTGCGGGAAAACACTGACTAAAGGGTCAGCAAGTTCTCCCCCAGTCGACCGTTCGCTGCCAGCTCAAGGAACTCGTCACCGAGCCGGCGACTTTCATCCATGGCCGTGCGCCAGTATTTTTGCCGGCTCTGGTCATCACCCATGAAACGCTTGAAGTCGTTACGATCTGGCAGTTTGCCGTAGGGCAGGCGGGACAGGTAATCCCTGGAGGGCGCCAGCAGCAAAACGTCCTGCAACCGCTGCGGGTTGCCGCGCCGCCACGGCAGGGACTTGTCGAACCAGCCGGGAATCACCCGGTCGGTGAAGTGTGGGTAGAGCACGATGTCGTCGCCGCTGTAGGGCAAGTCGAGGTGGTAATCCAGCAGGCCGCCGTCGCGATAGGTGCCGACACCCGCGCCGGACAAGTCGCGCACGCCTTCCATGATCATCGGGATCGAGCCTGAGGCCAGCAAAGCCTGGCGCAGGTTGGCGGCGTCCAGCGTCACAAAGCGTGAAGGAAAGTCGTTGAGGGCGTGGAGCGGTGGTGCCAGGCGTGGGTCATGCAGGATCAGTCGCTCGAAATGCCGGGACAGCCGTGAGCGCCCGCGCAGGTTATCGGCGATCACCGACGACAAGCCCAGTCCTAAGCGGCCACGGTGATCGTCGGCCAGCAGACCGTGACTTTTCACCACCATGATGTTCAGTCGATAGTCCGGATTGTTGAGGATCGACGCGTCGCGACCGTCAAGCAGGTCATGCAGCATGCGCTGCGAACTGTGGCTGACTTGCGCCATGGTCACGCCTTTGGCGAAGCTTTGCTCGTTGTAGAGCTGGCCCAGACGCCTGATCCCCTGCACGGCATCCGGCAAGCAGGCACTGGCAAAGCGCCAGGAGCCTACCGACGCACCAATCAATGAGCGTTCCCGCGGGGCCGCCGGTAGCCACTCACCAAACAACGCCAGATCCAGTCCCTGAATGCCCAAGGCTTTCGGCCCACCGGCCGCGCCCGGTAGCGTACCGACATCGGCGGCGCTCAAACCGTTTTCACGGATCCGCGTAAAGGCGCGTTTTCCGGCTTTGAGGGTCAGGGCGGGGAACTTGATGTGGATAGCGGTCATACCGGCCTCAATACGTGCGAGCGGGGGATTGTAGAAGAGTCGGTAACGGTTTCCATGATGGCAATTCAGTTTCAGTTAAGTTGATGTGGCTATCGTGGGGCCTGTAGGTTTACATCTACTCAGGTGGAACTGCTTAGGGTGTTGAGTGGGACCTCGAATTGGACGCTGTCAGCGGGCAGTTTCTCAAGGATCATCAGGAAACGTAATGAAGGTAAATCTGCGCGCCTGCAGCCGGACGGCTCTGGCGCTTCTGGCTTTTTGCTCGGTGGTCGTGGCCCGTGACCTGGATCAGGACAAAGCCCTGCACCTGCGTCAGCAAGGGGTGATCGCGCCGCTCGAGCAACTGCTGGGGGCGGTC
The DNA here is from genome assembly GCA_026398835.1 of Pseudomonas sp. GTDB lineage: Bacteria > Pseudomonadota > Gammaproteobacteria > Pseudomonadales > Pseudomonadaceae > Aquipseudomonas. The sequence goes on along the minus strand of JAPLSD010000784.1, from coordinate 3,724 downwards.
ATGCAACGCTACCCGGGTGCCAAGCTGCTGGACGCCGACCTCGAGGAGCGTAACGACAACCGCGTGCGCTATATCTACGACATAGAACTGCTGACCGTCGAGGGCGTGGTGCGTGACATCGAACTCGACGCCAACACCGGCGAGCTATTGAAAGACAAGGAAGACGACTGATGCGCTTGCTTTTGGTGGAAGACCACGTCCCGTTGGCTGACGAGTTGATGGCCGGGCTCAATCGCCAGGGCTACGCCGTCGATTGGCTGGCCGACGGCCGTGACGCGGTGTATCAGGGCAGCAGCGAGCCCTATGACTTGATCATTCTCGACCTCGGTCTGCCGGGGTTATCGGGGCTTGAGGTATTGACCCAGTGGCGCGCCGGTGGTCTGGCCACGCCCGTATTGATCCTCACCGCCCGTGGTTCCTGGGCCGAGCGCATCGAAGGGCTCAAGGCCGGTGCCGACGACTACCTGAGCAAGCCGTTCCATCCCGAGGAGTTGCACTTGCGGGTTCAGGCGCTGCTGCGGCGTTCCCATGGCCAGGCCAATCAGCCGACCCTCAAAGCCGCCGGCCTGCACCTGGATGAGGGGCGCCAATGCGTGACCCGCGATGGCGCCGATATACAGCTGACGGCCGCAGAGTTTCGGCTGTTGCGTTATTTCATGCTGCACCCTGAGCAAATACTTTCCAAAGGCCATCTCGCGGAACACTTGTACGACGGTGAAACCGAGCGCGACTCCAATGTGCTGGAAGTCCACGTCAATCATCTGCGGCGTAAGCTCGGCCGCAGCGTGATCGAAACCCGTCGCGGTCAGGGCTATCTGTTCGGTGGGCAAACGCAGTGAGGTCGATTCAGCGCCGTTTGAGCCTGGGACTGATCAGCGTCATGGTGATCGTCTGTCTGGTGCTGGTGCAGACCGGTCTCTGGTTGTTCGAAATGGGGTTGCAGCGCTATCTGGAGGCCGGTCTGCGCGACGACAGTGAGAACTTGCTGGCGGCATTGGTGCGTGGCCCACAGGGGCTGCAACTGGATGAACGACGTTTGTCACCGGCCTATCAGCGGCCGTTTTCCGGGCACTACTTTCACATTGATTTTGCCGACGTCCATTGGCGCTCGCGCTCCTTATGGGATCAAGAACTGCCAATACTGGAACAGGCGGGTCTGCAAAGTAATCTTCAACTGGGACCGGAAGGGCAGCAGTTGCTGGTCTTGCGCTCGGACTATCGGCGGCTGGGCCAATCGATTTCCATCAGCGTGGCGCAGGATTACACACCGGTACGCGAAGGCTTTCGACGCATGCAGCAGGTTGGCCTGGGCCTCGGTCTCGCGGGTTTGCTGCTGATTTTGATTTTGCAGCGTGTCACGGTACGCCGAGCCTTGCGTCCGCTGGAAAGGGCCCGGGAACAGATCGCCCAATTGCAGCAGGGCAAGCGCTCACAACTGGATGCCCAGGTGCCGGTTGAGCTGGAGCCGCTGGTGGCGCAGATCAACCATTTGCTCGCGCATACCGAAGACAGCCTTAAGCGTTCACGCAATGCCTTGGGTAATCTGGGGCATGCCCTGAAAACTCCGCTGGCGGTGCTGTTGAGCCTGGCATCGAGCGAAAAGCTGGACGCCCACCCGGAGTTGCGCAAAATCTTGCAGACGCAACTCGAACAGGTGCAGCAACGCCTCAATCGCGAACTCAACCGTGCCCGTCTGGCCGGGGATGCCTTGCCCGGTGCGCAGTTCGATTGCGATGCCGAACTGCCCGGTTTGCTGGCCACATTGAACATGATCCACGGCGAGCACCTTGAACTCAGCCCTATTGTGCGTCCCGGCTTGCACCTGCCATGGGATCGGGAAGACTTGATCGAATTGCTCGGCAACCTGCTGGATAACGCCTGCAAATGGGCGGATGCCGAGGTGAAGTTGAGCATCGTCGAGACGGCTGAAGGCTTTCGGTTGGTGGTGGAGGATGACGGCCCGGGGATTCCCGAAGAAAACCGCGATCAAGTATTCAGCCGCGGTGCGCGGCTGGATGAACAGACCGACGGTCATGGCCTGGGTCTGGGCATCGTGCGCGATATCGTCGAGGCGTGGGGCGGGGGGATGCAGTTGCTGAGTAGTGAGTTGGGTGGGTTGAAAGTGGTGATTGAGTTGCCAGGGCGGCAGGTTTGAAACTGGTGAATCGATCGTTCCCACGCGTGGGAACGATCAATCACTGGTCTGACCTAAACCCTGAACTGATCCATCAAGCTTTGCTGCTGGTTAGCCAGGCTGTTCAGCGACTGGCTGACCCGTGCCGATTCATTGGCTTGCCCCGACAGCGATTCAGTCACGTCACGAATGGTCGCCACGTTGCTGTTGATCTCTTCGGCCACGGCGCTTTGCTCTTCGGCGGCGCTGGCAATCTGCAGGTTCATGTCGGTAATCACCGTCACCGCATCACCAATCTGACGCAGCGCGGTCACGGCCTGGCTGACCTGCTCGACGCTGCCTTGCGCCTGACGATGGCTGTTGCTCATTGAACCGACCACGTCCTGAGTACCGCTTTGCAGCTGTTCGATCACCTGACGGGTTTCCTCCACGGACTCCTGAGTGCGCCGGGCCAGGTTGCGTACTTCGTCGGCGACCACCGCGAAACCACGTCCGGCTTCGCCTGCTCGAGCGGCTTCAATGGCGGCGTTGAGTGCCAGCAGGTTGGTCTGCTCGGCGATGGCGCGAATCACCTCCAGCACCGAACCGATTCTCTCGCTGTTGGCGGCCAGGCCTTCGACCTGGGTCATCGCCGTGCTCATGTCGGCGGCGAGGTTGCCGATGCTGGCGGTAGTGCGGTCGATTACGGTTAAACCCTGGCGAGTTGCCTGATCGGCGTCGCGAGCAGCCTGCGCCGCTTGGGCTGCGCTGCGGGCGACGTCCTGCGCGGTGGCGCTCATTTCGTGGGAGGCGGTGGCCACCTGGTCGACCTGGCGGTACTGCTGCTCCATGCCAGCGCTGGTCTGGGTCGCGATGGCGGCGGATTGGTCGGCGGTGCTGCGGGCGTCCTGCACCGAACGTTTCACTTCGGCGATGATCGGTTGCAGCTTATCGAGGAAACGGTTGAACCAGCCGGCCAGCTGACCGAGCTCGTCCTGTTTGTCGTAGGCCAGACGCCGGGTCAGATCACCTTCACCGCTGGCAATGTCTTCGAGCATGTGCGCCACGCCTAGGATCGGCTTGGTCACGCTGCGCGCCATCAGCCAGACCAGCAGCAGGCCAATGACCGCAGCCAGCAGGCCCAGGCTCAATTCGATCAGAGTGCCGGTGGTGCTGCGTTGGTCGAGCTCTTTTTTCAGGGTTTCAGCCGGGCCGACCAGGACTTTTTCCGGAACGTCGAGCAACACGCCCCACGGCTTGCCGCCGGGAATCGGCAAGAATGGCGAAAGTACTTTGAGTTCTTGATTGCTGCGCAGGCTTTGGGTCTGGCTGCCGCTGGACAGCATGCGGATCAGCTCGCTACCGCTGGCCTTGTCGACCACGTCCAGGCGCTGGCTCAGCTTGCTGGCGTCTGCGCTGTAACCGGCCAGCAGGCCGACCGGGCTGATGATGCTGACGTTGGTCTGGCCATCATAGAGCTTCTTGCTCGCTTGCTGGCTGACCGCTTGCAGGCTGTTGAGGTTGATGTCGACCGACAGCGAGGCGATGACTTTGCCGTCGACCATCAGTGGGAAGACGATGCTGGTCATCAGCACATTCTGGCCGTCGATC
>JAPLSD010000065.1 GCA_026398835.1 Pseudomonas sp. | reverse complement strand
CCCTCTCGCAATCGCAGCAGATTGTTCATACCGAGCCCTCCAGAACCTTCGGATAGACCCGCTCCTTGAACGGCTCCAGGCCAATGCGCTGCAAGGTGTCGACAAACAGCTCTTCGCTTTCCCGGTACCGGGCGAAGGTGGCGATGATCCGCTCGATGACGTCCGGCACCTCGGCAGCGCTGAAAGACGGGCCGATCACCTTACCCAATGCGCTGTTCTTGCCCTGGGAGCCGCCCAGGGTGATCTGGTACCACTCGCTGCCGTTTTTATCGACGCCAAGGATGCCGATATTGCCGATGTGGTGATGGCCGCAGGCGTTCATGCAACCGGAGATGTTGAGGCTGATATCCCCCAGATCGTGCAGGTAATCCAGATCGTCGAAACGCGCTTGAATGGCCTGAGCAATGGGAATCGACTTGGCGTTGGCCAAGGCGCAAAAGTCGCCACCAGGGCAGGCGATGATGTCGGTCAGCAAGCCGACATTGGCGCAACCCAGCCCCTGTTCACAGGCCAGGCTCCAGAGCGCAAAGAGATCACCCTTGGGCACATCCGGCAGCACGATGTTCTGTTCATGGGCGATGCGAATTTCGCCAAAGCCGAACTGCTCGGACCAGTCGGCGACCGCTTCCATTTGCTCTGCGGTGACGTCACCCGGTGGTGAGCTGATGCCGGGTTTGGTCGACAACACCACGCTGGCGTAGCCCGGTACTTTGTGCGGCTGCACATTGCGCGAGACCCAGCGTGCGAAGGCCGGATTTTCGCTCAGACAGGTACCGAAATCCAGATCAGTATCCGCAAGCGTGCGATAAGTCGGCGGCACAAAGGCACTGGCCACGCGCTTGTATTCGATGTCAGTCAACTGCGCCGGGCCGTCCTTGAGGTGCTGCCACTCCTCCTCCACTTCCTTGGCAAACGCTTCAATCCCCAGTGCTTTGACCAGAATTTTGATCCGCGCCTTGTACTTGTTATCGCGTCGGCCATGACGGTTGTAGACCCGCAACACGGCCTCGACATAAGACAGCAGGTGCTGCCACGGCAACCCCTCGCGAATCTGCAAACCAAGAATTGGCGTACGCCCCAGACCACCGCCGACGATCACCCGCAACAGCATCTGGTCGTTGGCATCGCGATAAAGATACAGACCAATGTCATGCATCATGATTGCCGCGCGGTCCTGCTTGGCCGAGCAGATGGCGATCTTGAATTTACGCGGCAGGAAGAGAAATTCAGGGTTGATGGTCGACCACTGCCGCAGGATCTCAGCCAGCGGCCGCGGGTCGAGCAACTCGTCAGCGGCGACCCCGGCAAAAGCTTCAGTGGTGATGTTACGCACGCAGTTACCGGAGGTCTGAATGGCGTGCATCTCCACCTGCGCCAGGCGTTCGAGGATGTCCGGCACCTGGGCCAGTTCTATCCAGTTGAATTGCATGTTCTGCCGGGTGGTGAAGTGGCCGTAACCGCGATCGTAATCCCGGGCAATGCTCGCCAGGGTGCGCATTTGTTGCGCACCGAGGGTGCCGTAGGGAATCGCGACCCGCAGCATGTAAGCGTGCTTTTGCATGTACAGGCCATTTTGCAGGCGTAACGGCAGGAACTCCTCTTCGCTCAGCTCGCCCCCCATAAAGCGTTCGACCTGATCGCGAAACTGCGCGACCCGCTCAAAGACCAGGGCACGGTCATAGTCGTCATAGTGATACATGTCGCTACCTCATCATCAGGGCTGACCGCGCTCTATCGGCTGGTTCTGGGGGAAGCAACTATGGACCTGCAGCTCAGCACGTTACAGATTCAGGTGAATACTAAAAAACCATATCAGCGCCGAGCGTACCGCTGCTGGCAGGCGTTTTAATCTGATCCGTATTAATGCAGTTTTTCTGAGTCTGTTTTGTTTCTTCCCTACTTTCTACAGTTCACGGCATGCCAGACCGGGTGGCCTGGCAAGACTTTGCAACCGTGGAAGAATTGACCATGAGCACAGCAGTAATCGGACAGGCCTATAACTACAAGGTCGTCCGCCAATTTGTGGTGGCAACAGTGGTGTGGGGCATTATCGGGATGGCAATGGGCGTATGGATCGCCTCGCAACTGGTCTGGCCACAAATGAACCTGGACCTGCCATGGACCACGTTCGGCCGCTTGCGTCCGCTGCACACCAGCCTGGTGATTTTCGGTTTTGCCGGTAGCGCGCAATTTGCCGCCAGTTATTACGCGGTACAGCGCACCTGCCAGGTACGGCTGTATTCCGACAAGCTCGCAGCCTTCACCTTCTGGGGCTGGCAGTCGGTGGTCACGATCATGCTGATCACCTTGCCGCTGGGCTACACCACCACCAAGGAATACGCCGAGATCGAATTCTCCGGCGCGGTGTGGATGACCGTGGT
>JAPLSD010000637.1 GCA_026398835.1 Pseudomonas sp. | reverse complement strand
CTGGTTTTGTGCGGCGTTCAATGGCTGTCGACCGGGACTGTCCAGCAAACGGCGGCTGGCATCGGCGTGGTCACCCAAGGATTGCGTCACCCAATGATCACTGGGTACATCCAGCACCAGACAGCGGCTGCCGTTTGGGCTGCCGCAGGCGTGATGGGCGTCCGAGGGAACCACCACGAAGCTCTGTTGAACCACCTGGCTGCCGCGGCCGTCGACCTCGAAGTCGAGCTGACCCGACAGGCCGAACACCAGTTGCGCGTGTTCATGGCTGTGGACGATCAAGTCGTGGGTGTATTGGCGTAGCGTGAGGATCGGTCTCATCGCAGTCTCCTTGGCAGACCAGCAGTCTACACCGGCAACGCGCAGGCTTTCGTTGTCATCGGACTGCCGTATTAGTGTCATGGGCTATTAATCGCTCTGGCGCAAGCTCGCAAAAAATACCGAAGAGGTTGCCCATGACCAGCGCTGAGCTCGCCAAACCCAGCCGTAAGCAACGCGTGCGCACGTTGTGGATTTCCGATGTGCATCTCGGTACCCGGGATTGCCAGGCGGAGCATTTGTCGCAGTTTCTCAAGGGCTACCATGCAGACCGCGTCTACCTGGTCGGTGACATCATCGATGGCTGGAAACTGCGCAGCGGCATGTACTGGCCTCAGGCACATACCAACGTCATTCGCCGTTTGCTGACCATGAGCAAACGCGGCACCGAAGTGATCTACGTCACCGGTAACCATGATGAATTCCTGCGGCGTTATTCGAAGCTGATCCTGGGCAATATCCAGTTGGTAGACGAGGCGGTGCACGTCACCGCCGATGGTCGGCATTTGCTGGTGATCCACGGTGATCAGTTCGACGTGATCACTCGTTATCACCGTTGGTTGGCGTTTCTGGGCGACTCGGCCTACGAGTTCACCCTGACCCTCAACCGCTGGCTCAATCACTGGCGCGCGCGGTATGGCTACGGTTATTGGTCGTTGTCGGCGTACCTCAAGCACAAGGTCAAAACCGCGGTCAGCTTTATCAGTGATTTTGAAGAAGCCATCGCCCACGAATGCACCAAACGCGGGTTGCACGGTGTGGTTTGCGGGCATATTCACCATGCGGAGATTCGCAAGGTCGGCGAGGTGGACTACCTCAATTGTGGCGATTGGGTGGAGTCATGCACCGCATTGATCGAGCACTGGGATGGCTCGATCGAGCTGTATCGATTGGCCGATGCTCAGGCGCGGGAGGCGCAATTGAAGGCGGAAGTGGTGAAGGTGGCAGAGCCGAGTTAGGGCACAAGGGATAGGCTGCGAAGCGGCCCTGAAATTTGCAGTCCCGTCTCTTCAGACCGGTGAATGCTCTTGCATCGCCGCCTTGTAAATCGAGTTCTTCGGCTGAGCGAACAGACGCTCCAGCATCGGTTCAAAGAAGCTTAGCGGCAAGGTGTCGTACGCCGGGTCGAAGGCTGCGGCATCGTACTTGGCGCAGAACTCAATCGTCGGCAGGTATTGCGGATGTCGGCTGAATTGCTCGCGCAGATGTCGATCCATTCCCAAGTAATGGAAGAAGTAATAACCCTGAAAAATACCGTGTTTCTCTACCATCCACAGGTTTTCGGCGCTGACAAAGGGCTTGAGGATTGCCGCGGCGATGTCCGGATGGTTGTAGGAACCCAAGGTGTCGCCAATATCATGGAGCAGGGCACAGACCACATATTCTTCGTCACGGCCATCGCGCCAGGCGCGGCTGGCGGTTTGCAGCGAGTGAGTCAGACGATCCACCGGGAAACCGCCGAAATCACCCTCAAGCAACTTGAGATGCGCAACGATTCGCGTCGGTAGCTGCCTGGCATAGGCACTGAAGTCTGCGGCGATGATCTCCCAGTCTTGCTGCGTACCATCCTGCATATGAGTGAAACGCGCATTGGCATTCATCGGTGATGATCCTCTTATTTTTTTCGACGGGATGTTCTTGAGTGTAGCTCTTGGATCCAATCAAGCACTGACTGCTGAGGACGGCTTCTAGAACGGCACTTTGCCGAAGATCATGTCGCGGTACATGACGAAGTCGCCGAGCAGGCTGTAAAGCGGGTGCTGGAAAGTCGCGGGGCGATTCTTTTCAAAGAAGAAGTGGCCGACCCAGGCGAAGCTGTAACCGGCCAGGGGGAGTACCCACAACAGCAG
>JAPLSD010000303.1 GCA_026398835.1 Pseudomonas sp. | reverse complement strand
GGCCAAAGCAAGTGTTTCGACTTCTTGCGGCCCAATTAACAACAACAATGGTGATCCTGATGTTTGCTGCTACCCGCCTGTTCGACCCGACTCCCCCCGTACGCCTCGTGCTTCCCGTTCTGCGCTGACCTTACCGGTTCGCCATTCCCTAGCCGCGCTACGCCTGGAGTATTCCTATGCTGACTTTCCTTGGCTTTGCCATGGTCATCACGTTCATGTTCCTGATCATGACCAAGCGCCTGTCTGCGCTGATCGCGTTGATCATCATCCCGATCCTGTTCGCATTGTTCGGTGGTTTTGCGCCGAAAATCGGTCCGATGATGCTCGAAGGCATCACCAAACTCGCCCCGACCGGGGTGATGCTGATGTTCGCCATTCTCTATTTTGCCTTGATGATCGACTCCGGCCTGTTCGACCCGGCAGTGCGCAAGATCCTCAAACTGGTCAAGGGCGACCCGTTGAAGGTCTCGGTCGGTACTGCAGTACTGGCGCTGATCGTGTCCATGGACGGTGATGGTGCCACCACTTACATGATCTGCGTGGCCGCCATGCTGCCGCTCTACAGCCGCATCGGCATGAGCCCGCGGATCATGGCCGGCCTGATCATCCTTGCTGGCGGTGTGATGAACATGACCCCATGGGGCGGCCCGACTGCTCGCGCAGCCAGCGCCCTGCATGTCGACCCGTCGGACATCTTCGTTCCGATGATCCCCGCCATGCTCGCCGGCGTTGTAGCGATCCTGGCGATTGCCTATATGTACGGTAAACGTGAACGTGCGCGTCTGGGTGAGCTGCACCTGCAAGGTGACGATATCGACCACAGCGAAATCAGTGTTTCGCAGTTCCCGGATGCCCGTCGCCCGAAACTGATCTGGTTCAACGGCGCCCTGACTCTGGTGCTGATGGGCACACTGGTCGCAGGTCTGCTGCCACTGCCCGTGCTGTTCATGGTCGCCTTCAGTATCGCCATGATCGTCAACTACCCGTGCCTGCAACAACAGAAGGACCGCGTTGCGGCCCACGCCGGTAGCGTGCTGGCGGTGGTCGGGCTGATTTTTGCTGCGGGCATCTTCACCGGCATTCTGTCTGGCACCGGTATGGTCGACGCCATGTCGAAAAGCCTGCTGGCGGTGATTCCGGACGCGCTCGGCCCGTACCTGGCAGTGATCACTGCTCTGGCGAGCATGCCGTTCACTTTCTTCATGTCCAACGATGCTTTTTACTACGGTGTATTACCGGTTCTCGCCGAAGCCGCCAGCCACTACGGCATCACTGCTGTAGAAATGGCCCGCGCCTCGATCGTCGGTCAGCCCGTCCACTTGCTGAGTCCGCTGGTGCCGTCGACCTATCTGTTGGTGGCATTGGCCGGGATCGAATTCGGTGATCATCAGCGCTTCACCCTCAAGTGGGCAGTGCTGGTTTGCCTATGCATAATGTTTGCCGCTTTGCTGATGGGGATTTTTCCGCTGTTCAGCACTCTATAAGCTCAAGACCTACCACGACGAGTCTAGGCTTCGATTTTTCGAAGCCTGGCCCCGGCGTGGTTTAACACTCGCTCAAAGGAATACACATGGAATGGCTGACCAACCCGGAAATCTGGGTTGCCTTCTTCACGCTGACTGCCCTGGAGATCGTCCTGGGCATCGACAACATCATCATGATCTCGATCCTGGTCAGCCGCATGCCCAAGCACATGCAGGCGCGCACTCGGATTTTCGGTCTGGCGCTGGCCATGGTCACGCGGATCTTGTTGTTGCTGTCGATCACCTGGGTCATGCGCCTCACCGCCGACCTGTTCGTGGTCTTCGGCCAGGGTATTTCCGGGCGCGACCTGATTCTGTTCTTCGGTGGTTTGTTCCTGCTGTGGAAAAGCTCCCAGGAGATGTACCACGCGCTGGAAGGTGAAGACGAAACCAGCGACGAGATGAACGGCAAGGGCGGTAATTTTTTCTACACCATCATCCAGATCGCCATCATCGACATCGTGTTCTCCCTGGATTCGGTAATTACTGCGGTCGGCATGGTGTCCCATGTCCCGGTCATGATCGCGGCGATCATCGTTGCGGTGCTGGTGATGATGCTGGCTTCGGGCACCATCAGCGAATTCATCGACAAGCACCCGTCGCTGAAAATGCTCGCGCTGTCGTTCCTGTTGGTGGTCGGTACCGTTTTGATCGCCGAGGCCTTCGATGTGCACGTACCAAAAGGCTACGTCTACTTTGCCATGGCATTCTCGCTGGCCGTGGAAGCGATCAACATCAAGATGCGCACTGCCATCGCGAAAAAACGCAGACAACAAGATCCAGTGAAACTGCGCAAAGACATTCCGGGTCAATAACCTGAGAACGCGCGGTTAGAGAAGGGGCTTTCGAGCCCCTTTTTCACGTCTGCATAAAGTTGATTTCATGACAGTTTTGTTTCAATCGGCTCTTTAGCTGTGCGATGCTGGCGCCCAGCCCGTTAGCCAACTACAGCTTAAGTACAGAACGTAGAACATCGCGAGGCACCGTCAACTTGCCCATTTTGGGGCGCTATTCACCACAGGGGGCCCAGCATGCTGACCCTGCTCAATCTGCTTTCCGCCGTGACCCTATTGATTTGGGGCACGCACATCGTCCGTACCGGCATCCTGCGGGTCTACGGCTCGAATTTGCGCCACATGATTGGCCAGAACATGTCCAAACGTCCTCTGGCCTTCGTCGCCGGGATTCTGGTGACCTCCATGGTCCAGAGCAGCAACGCCACCGCCATGCTGGTCACCTCGTTCGTAGGCCAGGGCTTGATGGCACTGACGCCAGCACTGGCAACCATGCTGGGCGCCGACGTCGGTACTGCGCTGATGGCGCGGGTGCTGACTTTCGACCTGTCCTGGCTCTCGCCGCTGTTGATCTTTCTCGGGGTGATTTTCTTTCTGTCGCGCAAACAGACCCGCGTCGGGCAACTCGGGCGAGTCGGCATCGGTCTGGGGTTGATCATCCTCGCCCTGCAACTGATCGTCGAAGCCGCTGTGCCCATCACCCATGCGCAAGGCGTGAAGGTGGTGTTTGCCTCCCTGACCGGCGATATCCTGCTCGATGCCTTGGTCGGCGCGCTGTTCGCGATGATTTCCTATTCAAGCCTCGCGGCGGTCCTGCTCACCGCGACCCTGGCCAGCACGGGCGTGATCAGCCTGCCAGTGGCCATCGGCCTAGTGATCGGCGCGAACATCGGCAGTGGTGTGCTGGCCTTCCTCAGTACCAGCATGCAGAACGCCGCTGGCCGGCAAGTGGCACTGGGCAGCCTGCTGTACAAGCTGATCGGCCTGCTGTTGATCATCCCGGTGCTCAATCCGCTG
>JAPLSD010000819.1 GCA_026398835.1 Pseudomonas sp. | reverse complement strand
GTGCAGCAACTGATTCGCAAGGACGGCGGCTGGCTGCTGTTCCCGCCGATCCCGTTCAGCGACGACACACCCAACTACGACCTCAACCAGCCGGCCCCCAGCCCACCGACGAAAGTGAACTGGCTCGGCACCGACGATCAGGCGCGTGATGTCCTGGCGCGGGTCATTTTTGGCGCCCGTGTGTCGATTCTGTTTGCCTTGGCGCTGACCTTTATCAGCGCACTGATCGGCATCGCCGCCGGTGCTTTGCAGGGCTACTACGGTGGCTGGGTCGATCTGTTCGGTCAGCGGCTTTTGGAAGTCTGGTCGGGGCTGCCGGTGCTGTACCTGCTGATCATCCTGTCAGGTTTCGTCGAGCCGAATTTCTGGTGGTTGCTGGGGATCATGGCGCTGTTTTCCTGGTTGGCGCTGGTGGACGTGGTGCGTGCCGAGTTCCTGCGTGGACGCAATCTGGAATACGTCAAAGCCGCCCGCGCCCTCGGCCTGACAGACCGCAAGGTGATCGTGCGGCACATCCTGCCCAACGCCATGAATGCCACGTTGAGCTACTTGCCATTCATTCTGACCGGGGCGATTTCCACCCTTACCGCACTGGATTTTCTCGGCTTCGGCATGCCTGCCGGCAGCGCCTCGCTGGGCGAGCTGATCGGCCAGGGCAAACAGAATCTGCAAGCGCCGTGGCTGGGGCTGACGGCGTTTTTTACCCTGGCGTTGATTCTTTCGTTACTGGTGTTTATCGGCGAGGCACTGCGTGATGCGTTTGATCCACGATCTTGATCCACGATCTTCAAGCGGACTGTTGATATGAGTGACAACCTGATCGAAATCCGCGACCTCAGCGTGGCCTTCAGCGGCCAGATCGTAGTGCGCAACCTGTGCCTGGATATCCGTCCCGGAGAGTGCCTGGCGCTGGTAGGCGAATCGGGCTCAGGCAAATCGGTGACCGCCCATTCGATCCTGCAACTGCTGCCCGATATCGGCACGCACACCTCGGGTAGCATTCGCTATCGAGGTCAGGAACTATTGGGGGCAGATTCCAGCGCCCTGCGGCAGCTTCGCGGCAATCGCATTGCGATGATTTTTCAGGAGCCGATGACCTCCCTCAATCCGCTGCACAGTATCGAAAAGCAGATCGGCGAAACCCTGTTGGTGCACAAAGGCCTGGGCGGCAAAGCCGCACAAACACGGATCATTGAGTTGCTGGAACTGGTGGGTATTCACAAGCCCCTTGAGCGGCTCAAGTCCTACCCGCATCAGCTCTCCGGCGGCCAGCGGCAGCGGGTGATGATCGCCATGGCCCTGGCTTGCGAACCGGAACTGCTGATCGCAGACGAACCGACCACCGCTCTGGACGTGACCGTGCAGCGCAAGATTCTGCTGCTGCTCAAATCCCTGCAAAAGCGTCTCGGCATGTCATTGCTGCTGATCAGCCACGACCTCAATCTGGTGCGCAGCATTGCTCAACGGGTCTGCGTGATGCGCGCTGGAGAAATCGTCGAGCAGGCGGATTCCGAGACGCTGTTCACCCAGCCCAAACACCCCTATAGCTGCGTGCTGCTGAATGCCGAGCCGGAAGGTGAAGCCTTGCCTCGGGATGAGCGCGAAGCGGTGTTGCAAGTCGATGACCTCAGTGTGGTATTCCCGTTGAGCGGCGGATTGTTTCAGCGCAAGACCTGGCTGCGCGCCGTCGACGGCATCAGCCTTAGCTTGCAGCGCGGCAAGACCCTGGGCATCGTCGGCGAGTCCGGTTCCGGCAAGTCCACCCTCGGCCAGGCGATTCTCAGGCTGCTCGACTCCGAAGGCAGCATCCGCTTTCAAGGACACGCACTCGATGGCCTGACCCAGAAGCAACTGCGGCCCTGGCGCAAACAGATGCAGGTGGTGTTTCAGGACCCGTTTGGCAGCCTCAGCCCACGGATGTCCGTGGCGCAGATCATCAGTGAGGGGCTGGAAGTGCACAGCCAATCGACGGCTGCCGAATGCGAAGCCCAAGTCATTCGGGTGCTCGAAGAAGTCGGTCTCGACCCACAAAGCCGCCATCGCTATCCCCACGAATTTTCCGGCGGCCAGCGCCAACGCATCGCCATCGCCCGGGCTCTGGTGCTTAAACCGGCGCTGATTCTGCTGGACGAACCGACCTCGGCGCTGGACCGTACGGTGCAAAAACAAGTGGTCGCCCTGCTCCGTCAGCTTCAGGAAAAACATGGTCTGACCTACCTGTTCATCAGCCATGACCTGGCGGTGATACGCGCCCTGGCCCACGACATGATCGTGATCAAGGACGGCAAAGTGGTGGAAAGCGGCGCCAGCCATGAGGTCTTCGATGCGCCGCAACACCCCTATACCAAAGAACTGTTGGCCGCCGCGCTCCCGCATTCGCCGCCGACCCTGTAACCTTGAGCACATCGCAATTCAATTCCTTATCCGGACGTCACATGAGCCCTAACGCAGAACTCTATAACCCCTCCACCGACTATGCCGACAAGCTGATCACGCGCATCGGCCAGACACCGACCTGGATCGCCAAACGCATTGGCGTCACCGATAAGCGGATTCGCTACATCCTGGAAGGCTCGCGCACCGTCAAAGGGGAAACCACCCTGATCCAGATGACCTATACCGAGCAGTTCGCCCTTGAGTGCCTTGCGGCCGAGGCCAGCGCCAACAAGAAGAAATAGCGTTTCCATTGAGACCGCCCATGAACGACACCGAAAGCCTCAAGGATTACCAGCGCGTTCGTCTGCTGGCGATCCGCTCGTTGTTCGAGATCATCGAACAGTCCAGCGAAGGCACGGTGATCGTTGACCGCGATGCCAACATCGTC
>JAPLSD010000429.1 GCA_026398835.1 Pseudomonas sp. | reverse complement strand
CTGATTTCTACACTGCTGCAAAGCCTGCCGTTACTGAGTTTGCTGATTCTGATCGGCGGCCGCTTGTTGCTGGGTATCGCCCAGGGCTTGATCGGGGTCGGCACCATCAGTTGGTGCATGGGCCAGGTCGGCGTGGAGCATACGGCCCGCTCGATTTCCTGGAATGGCATCGCCTCTTATGGCGCCATCGCCATTGGCGCGCCGCTGGGCGTGGTAATGGTCGGTGAGTTGGGCTTCGCCAGCCTGGGCATCGCCCTGTCGCTGCTGGCAGCGGCGGCGCTGCTGCTGATCCGCAACAAACCCTCGGTGCCGGTGATTCGCGGCGAACGCCTGCCGTTCTGGGCAGTGTTCGGGCGCATTGCCCCATATGGCGCGAGCCTGAGCCTGGCGTCGATCGGCTACGGCACCTTGACCACCTTCGTTACACTCTTCTATGTCAGTCGCGGCTGGACCGGTGCCGCGTACTGCCTGACGGTATTCGGGCTGTGTTTTATTCTCGCGCGGCTGCTTTTTATCTCCAGCATCAGCCGGTTCGGGGGCTTCACGGCGGCGATCGCCTGTATGTGCATCGAAACCGTGGGCCTGGTATTGCTCTGGCTTGCACCCTCAACCGGCTATGCCCTGCTGGGCGCCGGGATGACCGGTTTCGGTTTGTCGCTGGTTTACCCAGCCCTCGGTGTCGAAGCGATCAAACAAGTACCGAGCACCAGCCGCGGCGCCGGCCTGAGTGCTTATGCGGTGTTTTTCGATCTGGCGCTGGCGATTGCCGGGCCATTGATGGGCGCCGTGGCGCTGAATCTGGGTTACTCGTGGATCTTCTTCTGCGCGGCTCTGTTGTCTGTAACCGGATTAGGTTTGACCCTGTTACTGAAGCGCCGGGCCCTGTAGAAGCGACTGATCGGCAGTCTGCAACCCCGCCCTGTTTGGCTTGCCCAGTGCATCGGAAAAGAAACGCCCGGCTTCAGAGATCATGTTGCGGTGAATGTCTTTGCGATCGACGCCGTCAGCATCGGTGCACAACGCCGGCATCGCCGCCTGCTGCTCCTCGGTACAGGGCGCCATGAACACAAAGTGCCCGGCACCGGCCAATAACTTGAAGTCCGGGGCTGTCGGCAGCTTGCGCGCCAGCGCCGCGGCGTTTTTGTCGAAAGCCACCAGTTTGTCGCCATCGCCGCTATAAAGCAGCACCGGCACATGCACATCAGCCAGGGTATGACGACCAAACTTGAGACTCAGCGGCGCCATCAGCAGCAAAGCGTGAACCCGCGGGTCGGCAACAGGCTGCAAGTCATCACGATCGACGATCAATTCGCCTTGGGTGTTACAAGCGTCGTAGTCGTCAGGGCGCTCCTGGCAATAGCGGCGCAGCCGATCCAGGTCCGGCGTGGCACCGGACAGGATCAATGCAGTTTCGCCGCCGGCCGAATAGCCAATCACCCCGACCTGCTCGGCATTGACGAACGGCGATAGCATCGGATCCCCCAGGGTCGCGGTAATGGCTTCGGAAATCTGCAGCGGCCGGCCATACAGGTTGCTCAAGGTGCCAAGGCGACTGTGATCCTTGTAGTTGTCGCCGGGGTGAATCACCGCGACCACCACTTTGGTGGCTTCGATCAGATAACCCTCGACCTTGCTTGAATGCTCTATGCCGGTCGACGGGTAAAAGGCGATGGCTCGCATCGGCTTCAAATCCAGCGGATCGAGAAAGCTCATCTCATGGAAGCCGACGCTCCAATGAGGATGCGGCGCAGGCGCGGCTTGCACTGAAATCAGGCTGCTGAACAGGCAGATCAGTAACACTGCACAAAGACGCACCATCGGATGCCCACCTTCGCTGCGTAACAAGAAAGCCCGTTTTTTACTGCCACCCCTTACAACCAAGGCTTTGTGCCAGTCCTGGCCGCTTCTGAGGCATACACAATACGGGGTCGATTACCCATGACTGCATAACCTGGGCCAAAACCTGAAACGTCAGACACAAAAAACTCCGTACTCTGACCATCTACTGGCGGTCAGAATACAGAGTTTAGTGGGTGTTACCTGAGCTATTTAGTTGGTCTTTACACAAGTTTTACGCGGCAGCGAACAACTGCTCGCTGATCTGCGCCTGAGCATCGCTCATGGCTTTAACGCGAACTTCGTCACCGTAAGCCAGGCCATGGGCACGGACGAACTCGATGTCAGTGATCCCCAAGAAGCCAAACATGACCTTCAAGTATTCTTCGTGGGCGGCACCCGTCGCTTGACCGACATGCAAACCGCCGGAAGTCGAAACCACCACGACTTTCTTGTTACCGCACAGGCCTTCAGGGCCGGCTTCGGTGTAACGGAAGGTCTGGCCGGCAACCGCGATACGGTCGATCCAGGCTTTGAGCTGGGTTGGAATGGTGAAGTTGTACATGGGCGCGGCGATGACCACGGCGTCAGCCGCGAGGAATTCAGCCAACGCCTGCGCGCTCAGCTCAGCTTCGTGCTGTTGCGCGGCGTTGCGCAGTTCAGCAGTCGTGCCGGCAGCAACCAGAGTGGTGGCGGAGAAGTGGCTGATGGCATCGCTTGCCAGGTCACGGTAAGTCACCACGGCTGCAGGCTCAGCGGCTTGCCAGGCTTGAACGACGCTGCGGCTGAGCTGACGGGAAGCCGAGTTATCGCCCAGGATGCTCGAATCGATATGCAACAGTTTCATGTGGGATCTCCAAGTGAGGATCGCCACCGGGCGATCAAGTGAGGACAATCCTACAGATGAAACCAATGGCTGATTAGCCGGCATTAATGCGATAGTTCGTCTCACTGATAGAACAGTCGAGTATTGACGATGCAAGACCTCAATGATCTCTACTATTTCGCCAAGGTCGTCGAAGCCGGTGGTTTCGCCGCCGCCGGGCGCATGCTGGGCATTCCAAAATCGCGTCTGTCCCGGCGCATTGCCGAGCTGGAGGAACGACTCAATGCCCGACTGCTGCAGCGCACTACCCGCCAATTGAAACTGACGGCCGTCGGCGAGCGTTACCTTCGGCACTGCCAGGCCATGCTGCTGGAGGCGGAAATGGCTGACGAAGCGGTCGCCAGCATGTCCAGTGAGCCCCGCGGACGCTTGCGAGTGTCGTGCCCTGTGGGTCTGGCCCACGAGTTCTGGCCGTCGGTGACCAGCACCTTCCTTGAGAAATATCCGCAAGTCCAGCTTGAGATGATGTTGCTCAACCGGCGTGTCGACCTGGTGACCGAAGGCATCGACGTGGCCTTGCGAGTCAGGGAACTGGGTGATGAAGACCCCTTACTGGTCACCCGACGCCTGCGCCAGGCTCAGACGATCATGGTTGCCTCTGCGGCCTTTGTCCGCGAACGGCAGATCAACACCCCCGAGGATTTGAAGAGTGTTCCGGTATTGGGTGCTCTGGAAGCTGATCGTCTGGTCCACTTGCGTATGCTCGATGCACAGGGAAACGCCTGTGAACTGGCGCTTGAAGCACGCCTGGGTGTCGACGATTTCATTGTGCGCAAAGCCTGCACACTGGCAGGTCTGGGCTTCACTATCCTGCCGATGATGTATTGCGAACAGGAGCTGGAAAACGGCCAGCTGGTTCAGCTATTGCCCGAGTGGTCGCTGCCTGGCGGCTGGCTGCAAGC
>JAPLSD010000538.1 GCA_026398835.1 Pseudomonas sp. | reverse complement strand
TTGCGGTTGGTCAGGGTCAGGCTGCTGTCTTCAACAAATCCATTGTCGGGTGCGGCAAAGGCCACTTGGCCGAGACAGCTAGTGATGGCGAGCGGCAAGGCGGGCCAGAGGGACAGTTTCATTCTGCGTGCTCCTTATTATTGTGTTTTCACAGAACTGTTTATTGGAGGCGACCGAAGCCCTGCTGCCGGGAAATTCGCGGCAGCAAGACAAGGGCGTCGGGGGTATCAGGTGACGCTATGGCGGATCTGGTACTGTTCTTGTGACCAGGTTTTCTGATCGAGAATCTCGCCGAGGATCTGCACCGCATCCCAGACCTCGGTGAAGCTCGTATACAGCGGTGTGAAGCCGAACCGCATGATCCGTGGCTCGCGGTAGTCACCGATCACGCCACGGGCGATCAAGGCCTGGATCACCGCATAGCCTTCGGGATGTTCGAAGCTGACATGGCTGCCGCGCTTGGCGTGTTCGCGTGGGGTGATCAGGGTCAGCTCATGGGCGGCGCAACGCTGCTCGACCAATTGGATGAACAGGTCAGTCAGGGCCAGAGATTTGCTGCGCAGGCTGGCCATGTCGGTCTGAGCGAAAATATCCAGACCGCACTCAACCATTGCCAATGAAGTGATCGGCTGGGTGCCGCACAAGTAGCGGGCGATTCCGCTGCTCGGTTCGTAGCGAGACTCCATGGCGAACTGCCGCGAATGCCCAAACCAGCCGGACAGCGGCTGCGCCACCAGATCGCACAGCTCAGGAGCGACCCAGACAAAGGCTTGGGAACCCGGACCACCGTTGAGGTACTTGTAGGTGCAGCCGATGGCGTAATCGGCGCCCGCCTGATGCAGATCGACCGGCACCGCGCCGGCGGAATGCGCCAGGTCCCAGATGGCCAGCGCGCCACACTCGTGGGTCAGCGCGGTCAGGGCCTGCATGTCGTGCATGTAGCCGGTCTTGTAGTTGACGTGAGTGAGCATGACCACCGCAGTGTCCTGGTCAATCGCTTGCGGCAGCGCTTCGGGACTGTCGACCAGACGCAGGGTGTAGCCCTGTTGCAGCATGTCCGTCAGACCTTCGGCGATGTACAGGTCGGTCGGGAAGTTGCTGGTCTCGGTGACGATCACCCGACGCGTCGGTGCCCGCGTGGCCTGCACGCGCAGGGCGGCGCTGAGCACCTTGAACAGGTTGATTGAGGTGGTGTCAGTCACCACTACTTCACCGTCACCGGCGCCAATCAGCCCTGCCAATCGATTGCCCAGACGCTCAGGCAGGTCACGCCAGCCGGCGCTGTTCCAACTGCGAATCAGGCCATTGCCCCATTCCTCGGCGATCACCGCCTGAGCACGCGCCAGCGCTGTGACCGGGCGAGCGCCCAGGGAGTTACCGTCGAGATAGATCACGCCTTCGGGGAGCGCAAACTGCTGACGCAGAGGCGCCAGAGCGTCCTGCGCATCAAGCGCCAGGCAATCGTTTCTTGTAGTCATTGGATGTCCTGTTTTTTTGAATGACGTGCCGTCCGGGCAAATCGATATAGTCGGGTCGAGCATGGGGTGTGAAAGTCGTGTTTCAGGCGCTGTTTGCGTCTTCACGGTGGGGAGATAATGAACGAAGTTTTGGAGAATTTTCGTGCAAAGTAAGCAGCCATAGCGTAGTTATCTCGAAGATAATTCGAATTCAACTCCAAAAATCGCGGATTTATTCTAGCCATGACTCTCGACTCGACAGACCTGCGGATCCTGCATCACTTGCAACAGGATGGCCGTATCAGCAATCAGGAATTGGCGGAGAAAGTCGCACTGTCGCCGTCGGCCTGTTTACGCCGTTTGCGCCTGCTGGAAAGTGAGGGAATCATCACCGGCTATCGCGCAGTGCTGAACGCCGAACGGCTGGGAATTGAGCTGGAAGCCATCGTCCATGTGTCATTGCGACAGGACGTCGAGGACTGGCACGAGACCTTCATCAAGAAGGTGCAGTTGTGGCCGGAAGTGGTCACCGCCTACGTGATTACCGGGGCGAGCAACTATGTGCTGCGGGTCCAGGCGCGCAACCTCAAACACTTCTCCGATTTCATCGTCAACCAGCTGAACCGCACGGCGG
>JAPLSD010000037.1 GCA_026398835.1 Pseudomonas sp. | reverse complement strand
GCCAGTCCCAGGTTGGTTTGGCAGCTTCGGCAGCCAGTTCTTTGACAGCCTGGATAACAACCTGGAATTCGTCGTGGGCGAACAGTACGGCGCCCAGCATCTGGTCTTCGGTCAGCTCTTTGGCTTCCGATTCAACCATCAGAACGGCTTCCGAAGTACCGGCAACGACCATGTCCAGGCTCGAAGCTTTCAGTTGTTCGTAAGTCGGGTTCAGCAGGTAGCCGGTGCTCTCGTGGAACGCAACACGGGCGGCGCCGATCGGGCCATCGAAAGGAATACCGGAGATAGCCAGGGCAGCCGAGGTACCGATCATCGCAGCGATGTCCGGATCAGTCTTCTTGCTGGTGGAAACGACGGTGCAGACAACCTGCACTTCGTTCATGAAGCCTTCTGGGAACAGCGGACGGATCGGACGGTCGATCAGTCGCGAAGTCAGGGTTTCTTTCTCGGAAGGACGGCCTTCACGCTTGAAGAAACCGCCAGGGATCTTACCGGCAGCGTAAGTCTTTTCCTGGTAGTGGACAGACAGAGGGAAGAAGCCCTTGCCTGGATCTGCTTGTTTAGCACCGACTACAGTCACCAACACGCTGACGTCGTCGTCAACGGTGACCAATACTGCGCCGGAGGCCTGACGGGCGATACGGCCAGTCTCGAGGGTAACGGTCGACTGACCGAACTGGAATTTTTTGATTACCGGGTTCACGGTGTCCTACCTTCTTTGTGGCTCTTGGGGAATTTGTCTTCTTGCGAAATTTTTGGGCAATGTCGGGAATCGGCCCAACGCCTGTCCAGGGTAAAACGTGTATCCAGATAAAACTTGAGGCTGGGAGCCTGCCATGCGCCAGCGGGAAACCCACTGACGTACGACAGACAACCAACCTCATAGCGCAATCGCTTATTAGCGACGCAGACCCAGGCGAGCGATCAGAGCGCTGTAACGGCTCACGTCCTTGCCTTTCAGGTAGTCCAGCAGCTTACGACGCTGGTTTACCATGCGGATCAGACCACGACGGGAGTGGTGATCTTTACCGTTGGCCTTGAAGTGACCTTGCAGTTTGTTGATGTTGTGGGTCAGCAGTGCAACTTGCACTTCTGGCGAACCAGTGTCACCAACAGCTTGCTGGTAGTCAGCTACGATTTGAGCTTTTTCTTGAACGTCGAGAGCCATGAGGCAATCCTTTTATCAGGAAACTGTTTCAATGAAACAGCTTCAACAGGCCAGGGACAAATCCCTGTATCTAAAAATGAGTAGTGACCGTGCCTGTTAACAGCCACCCTCGTTCGGTCATTCTGACCGAATCAGTCGACGCGGCGCGATGCGCCCGTCTTCGCTCACTTCACCGATACCGATAAAGCGACCGTTGTGATCCTGTACCCGTACCATGCCGAACTTCGGTGCATCCGGGGCTCGTACCGGCTGGCCGTTGAGCCAGTAGAACGAGCTGTGCTCCGAGAACTGCAACAGCGGCCAATCCAGCAGGCCGCTGTCCGATGGCATCAGGAAGCGGTCGACCGCTTCGTTGCCGCCTTCGGCATGTACCGCTTCCAACTCTTCCAGCGTGACCGTCTGGGCCAGCGTGAACGGCCCGGCCTGGGTACGTCGCAATTCAGCAACGTAAGCGCCACAGCCGAGTTGCTCACCGATATCCTCCACAAGAGTCCGGATATAGGTGCCTTTGCTGCAATCCACCGCAAGCCGGGCAGTATCGCCCTCGAACGCAAGCAATTCCAAGCGCGCAATAGTAACAGAACGCGGTTCACGCTCCACCACTTCACCTGCACGGGCTAACTTGTAAAGCGGCTGGCCATCACGCTTGAGGGCCGAGTACATCGGAGGTATCTGACTGATTTGACCGCGAAAACTCGGTAAAGCAGCTTCGATATCGGAGCGACCGACGGTCACTTCCCGCGTCTGCAAAACCTCACCTTCGGCGTCTGCCGTGGTGGTGGTCTTGCCCAATTGCATCAAGGTTTCATATGCCTTGTCCGAATCGAGCAAGTATTGCGAGAACTTGGTGGCTTCACCAAAGCACAACGGCAACACCCCAGTGGCAAGCGGATCAAGGCTGCCGGTGTGCCCGGCTTTCTCGGCATTGAGCAACCAGCGGACTTTCTGCAGCGCTGCGTTGGAGGTGAATCCCAACGGTTTGTCGAGCAGGATGATGCCGCTGACGTTACGACGGATACGTTTGACCTGAGCCACCGATTACTCCTTGGCGTCTTCTAGATCAGCAGCTACCGGATGCTGATTGTCCTCAGCCACGGCGCGTTCGATCAACGCCGAAAGGTGAGCACCACGCACGACGCTTTCGTCGTAGTGGAAGTGCAACTGTGGAACGCTGCGCAACTTCATCTCGCGGGCCAGCTGCATACGCAGGAAACCGGCGGCCGAGTTGAGCACCTTGATGCTCTGGGCGATGTCGTCAGCATTGTCCTGGCCCATCACGGTAATGAAAATCTTGGCGTGACCGACGTCACGGCTGACTTCAACAGCCGTGATGGTGACCAGACCGACGCGCGGGTCTTTGACTTCACGACGGATCAGTTGTGCCAGCTCACGCTGCATCTGATCGCCGATACGTTGGGTACGGCTATATTCTTTTGCCATGTCTTGTTACCTGTCACTGACCCACGGTGAAACCCGTGTGGTCTGAAAGCGGCAAACGCCCGGCCTGGCAGAAGCCGGACCGGGCGTTGCGTTTAGAGTCTCGTGTGAGCGCAGCGCATTTGCATGCATTGCCCCATCATGGCTCTTGAAGCTCGCGACTTAGAGGCTGCGAGCAACCTGGACCTTCTCGAAGACTTCGATCTTGTCACCGGCCTTGACGTCGTTGTAGCTCTTGACGCCGATACCGCATTCCATGCCGGCACGCACTTCGGACATATCGTCCTTGAAGCGGCGCAGGGACTCGAGTTCGCCTTCGAAAATAACGATGTCTTCGCGCAGTACACGGATCGGACGGTTGCGGTGAACCACACCTTCCAGAACCATACAGCCGGCGATCGCACCGAACTTCGGCGAACGGAACACGTCGCGGACTTCAGCAATACCCAGGATATTCTCCCGAACGTCGCTGCCAAGCATGCCGGTAAGGGCTTTCTTGACGTCTTCGATGATGTCGTAGATCACGTTGTAGTAACGCATATCCAGACCTTCCTGCTCGACGATCTTGCGAGCGCCAGCATCGGCACGCACGTTGAAGCCGAACAGTACAGCGTTGGAGGCCAGTGCCAGGTTAGCGTCGCTCTCGGTGATACCACCGACACCGCCACCGACTACGCGCACTTGCACTTCATCGTTACCCAGGCCGCCGAGAGCACCCTGCAAAGCTTCCAGAGAACCGCGGACGTCGGATTTGAGGACGATGTTAAGCGTCTTCTTCTCTTCCTGGCCCATGTTCTCGAAGATATTTTCCAGCTTGCCAGCGTGAGCACGAGCCAGTTTGACTTCGCGGAACTTGCCTTGACGGAACAAGGCAACTTCGCGCGCCTTCTTCTCGTCAGTCATTACGCTCAGCTCGTCGCCAGCTTCCGGTGTGCCATCCAGACCGAGAATCTCGACTGGAATCGACGGACCGGCTTCTTTGATCGGCTTGCCGTTTTCGTCAAGCATCGCCCGGATACGGCCGAAGTTCGAACCCACCAGGACCATGTCGCCTTGACGCAGAGTACCGTCAGAAACCAGAACGGTTGCAACCGGACCACGACCTTTGTCGAGACGCGATTCAACCACAACGCCACGACCAGGAGCGGACGGGGTTGCTGTCAGTTCGAGAACTTCGGCTTGCAGCAAGACAGCTTCCAGCAGGTCGTCAACGCCAGTACCCATTTTCGCGGAGACTGAAACGAACGGAGTATCACCACCCCATTCTTCGGACGTAACACCGTGGACAGACAGCTCACTACGAATGCGATCGAGATCGGCACCCGGCTTGTCGATTTTGTTCACAGCAACAACCAGCGGAACACCGGCGGCTTTAGCATGCTGAACAGCTTCGATGGTCTGCGGCATTACGCCGTCGTCCGCCGCAACTACCAGAATCACGATGTCGGTCGCCTTGGCACCACGAGCACGCATTGCAGTAAACGCAGCGTGACCAGGGGTGTCGAGGAAGGTGACCATGCCGCGTTCGGTTTCAACGTGGTAAGCACCGATGTGCTGGGTGATACCGCCGGCTTCGCCAGCAGCTACCTTGGCACGACGGATGTAGTCGAGCAGCGAAGTCTTACCATGGTCAACGTGGCCCATTACGGTCACGACTGGCGCACGGGAGAAAGCCTCACCTTCAAACTTCAGCGATTCTGCCAGGGAATCTTCCAGGGCGGTGTCGCTGACCAGGGTCACTTTGTGGCCCAGTTCTTCAGCAACCAGTTGAGCAGTTTCCTGATCGAGTACCTGGTTGATGGTCGCCGGAGTGCCCATTTTGAACATGAACTTGATGACTTCAGCAGCCTTGACCGACATCTGCTGGGCCAATTCGCCAACAGTAATCGTCTCGCCGATTTGTACGTCACGAACCACTGGGCCGGTTGGGCTCTGGAAACCGTGGGCGTTGCGTTTCTTCAGCTTGGCCTTGCCGCGACCACCACGACGGAAGCTATCGCTTTCTTCGTCAGTAGTACGAGGGGCAACGCGTGGAGCCGGAGCCTTCTCTTTAACGGTTGCACGATGCGGGGCATTGCTTTTGCGCTCGCCATCGCCGCGACGACTGCTGTCATCACTGCGTGGTTTGTCCGGGCGACGTTGCTCATCTCTCTTGCGAGCGTCGGCAACTGGTGCCGCAGCCACAACAGGGGCTTCATGCACAGGTGCAGCGACAGCAACAGCAACAGGCGCAACAACAGCGTCATTTGCAGACGATTGCGCAGTGGCAGGCTGGCGACGCGCTTCTTCTTCGGCGCGACGCTTGGCTTCTTCTTCAGCCTTCTGACGAGCAGCATTTTCTACTGCGCGACGTTCTTCCAGTTCGCGTTTGCGCTCGGCTTCGATTTCTTCCGGGCTGCGCTGTACGAAGACTTTCTTCTTGCGTACTTCAACGCTGATACTTTTGCTGCCAGCAACACGCAGGGTGCTGGTGGTTTTACGCTGCAAAGTGATCTTGCGCGGTTCTTCCACTTTCGCCTTGTGGCTGCTTTTCAAGTGAGTCAGCAGAGCCTGCTTCTCACTGTCGGTCACATCTTGCTCGGCGGCGGTGTGCGGCAGACCTGCCTCACGCATCTGCTGCAACAGGCGCTCTACCGGTGTTTTGACCTCATCGGCCAGTTGTTTCACCGTGACTTGCGTCATGCACTTCTCTCCTCAGGCCGCGCCTAATTACTCGAACCAATGGGCTCGGGCGGCCATGATCAACTTGCCGGCACGATCATCGTCAATGCCGTCGATGTCGAGCAGGTCGTCAATAGACTGCTCGGCCAGGTCTTCGCGGGTAATTACGCCGCGCACCGCCAGTTCCATCGCCAAATCCTTGTCCATACCCTCAAGCGAGAGCAGGTCTTCGGCCGGATGGGCGTCTGCCAGCTTTTCCTCAGTAGCGATGGCTTTAGTCAACAAACGATCCTTGGCGCGAGCGCGAAGCTCGTTGACGGTCTCTTCATCAAAGCCGTCAATGTTGAGCATTTCTTCCAACGGTACGTAGGCAATCTCTTCCAGGCTGGTGAAGCCTTCATCAACCAGTACCTGTGCCAGATCTTCGTCGACTTCCAGCTCGTCGATGAAGTTACGCAGGATGTCACCGGTTTCTGCTTGCTGCTTAGCCTGGATGTCCGATTCGGTCATCACGTTCAGGGTCCAGCCAGTCAACTGGCTAGCCAGACGCACGTTCTGACCACCGCGACCGATGGCCTGAGCAAGATTGTCTGCGCCAACGGCGATGTCCATTGCATGGGCATCTTCGTCAACGATAATTGCCGCAACTTCAGCCGGTGACATGGCGTTGATCACGAACTGCGCTGGGTTGTCGTCCCACAGGACGATGTCCACGCGCTCACCGCCCAACTCGCCAGACACTGCCTGGACGCGCGAACCGCGCATGCCAATGCAGGCGCCTTGCGGGTCGATGCGTTTGTCTTTGGAGCGGACTGCAATTTTGGCACGAGAACCCGGATCGCGGGATGCTGCCATCACTTCGATCAGGCCTTCGGCAATTTCCGGCACTTCAATGCGGAACAGTTCGATCAGCATTTCCGGCGCTGTACGCGACAGGATCAGCTGAGGACCGCGGTTCTCGGTGCGGATTTCCTTGAGCAGCGCACGAAGACGGACGCCAACACGGAAAGTTTCGCGGGAGATAATGTCTTCACGAGCCAGCAACGCTTCAGCGTTGTTGCCCAGATCGACGATCACGTTATCACGAGTCACTTTCTTCACGGTGCCGGAGATGATTTCTCCAAGGCGCTCGCGATAGGCATCAACGACTTGAGCACGCTCGGCTTCGCGGACTTTCTGCACGATGACCTGTTTAGCGGTCTGTGCAGCGATGCGGCCAAACTCGATCGAGTCGATTTTTACTTCAACGATGTCGCCAGCTTTAGCGCCAGGCTGGGTTTCCTGAGCCTGCTCGACCCACATCTCGACAGCCGGATCGTCCAGATCTGCTTCTTCGACTACCGCCCAGCGACGGAAAGTTTCATAGGCACCGGTATGGCGGTTAATTTCCACACGCAGGTCAACTTCGTCTTCGAAACGCTTTTTGGTAGCAGTGGCCAGAGCCAGCTCCAGCGCTTCAAAAATAACGTTTGCCGGTACGCCCTTTTCATTGGATACCGACTCAACAACCAGCAGTACTTCTTTGCTCATCGTACGCCTCGCCTTTCGCAAGCCATTGGATCCGCGGGATCCGCGTCTCAGTCAAAACTGGGAATAATGTTGGCCTTGTCGATCATATCGATCGGCAACAGAAACTCATGATCTTCAACCTGCACCACGATGTCCTGCTCTTCTACGCCGCGCAGAAGGCCTTGAAAGTTGCGTCGACCTTC
>JAPLSD010000685.1 GCA_026398835.1 Pseudomonas sp. | reverse complement strand
TCCAAAGTCGCCGATTCTCCGGTATCGCTGATGTGTGCCGGGCGCACCGACGCCGGTGTGCATGCCTGCGGGCAAGTGGTGCATTTCGATACCCAGGCCGAACGCTCGATGAAGGCCTGGGTCATGGGCGCCAACATCAATCTTCCCCATGACATCAGCGTGAGCTGGGCCAAGGTCATGCCAGCCGATTTCCATGCGCGCTTCAAGGCCATTGCCCGGCGCTACCGCTATGTGATTTACAACGATCAGATTCGTCCGGCGCATTTGAATCAGGAAATTACCTGGAACCATCGCCCGCTGGACGTGCAGCGCATGGCCGAAGCCGCTGAGCATCTGGTCGGGACTCACGATTTCAGTGCGTTTCGCGCTGGTCAGTGTCAGGCCAAGTCACCGATCAAGAAGCTCCACCATCTGCGGGTGACCCAGCACGGCAAGATGATTGTGCTGGATATCCGTGCCGGGTCATTTCTGCATCATATGGTGCGCAACATCGCCGGGGTCCTTATGACCATCGGCGCAGGTGAGCGGCCGGTGGAATGGGCCAAAGAAGTACTCGAAAGCCGTGTTCGCCGAACCGGCGGTGTGACTGCTCATCCGTACGGGCTGTATCTGGTGCAGGTCGAGTACCACGACGAGTTCGAATTGCCCGAGCGTTTCATCGGTCCACATTTCCTGACCGGTTTCTCGGAACTTGACGGCTGACGCCCGGAAAAGCATTTGCTACCATCCGGGACTTTCTCGGATAAGTCCTGAGGTTCAAACGATATGTCAGCCGTTCGCAGCAAAATTTGTGGGATTACCCGCATAGAAGATGCGTTGGCGGCGGTTGATGCCGGGGCGGATGCGATTGGTTTTGTGTTCTATGCCAAAAGCCCTCGAGCGGTGAGCGTGCAGCAGGCGCGGGCGATCATCGCCGCGTTGCCGCCGTTCGTGACCACCGTTGGCCTGTTCGTCAACGCCAGCCGTTGCGAGCTGGGTGAAATTCTCGATGCGGTACCGCTGGATCTGTTGCAGTTCCATGGCGATGAAACCCCGGCCGATTGCGAAGGCTATCACCGGCCCTATATCAAGGCGCTGCGGGTCAAGGCTGGCGATGACATCGCCGCCAGTTGCAAGGCTTATGCGGGTGCCAGCGGTATTTTGCTCGATACCTATGTCGAAGGTGTTCCTGGTGGTACCGGTGAAGCCTTCGATTGGTCATTGATACCGGAGGGCCTGAGCAAGCCGATCATCCTCGCGGGAGGTCTGACTGCAACGAACGTGGCCGGGGCCATTGCGCAGGTCCACCCGTATGCGGTGGACGTCAGTGGCGGGGTGGAGCAGAGCAAAGGCATCAAGGATCACGCGAAGATTCGTGCGTTTATTCAGGCCGTACATAGCAGCAAGTAGTCGATGTGACGGCTGGCAGTCTGCCGCCGTCCATAACACCACTGTACAAAACAGGCTGGCGCCGTCGCTGGGCGGGCCGAAATCGAAGTGGCAACCGCTCTGAAGCGGTGGCCGGGATGGCTGAGGATTGTTGGTTTGCACGCAGGTCAAGCCTCGCGCTGACCGCGGTAACCAACTGATCATCGCCGCACACATGAATTTAGCTCAAGGGCATACTCGGGGCTTCGAACGTTAGGCGTTCGGGCTGCCGGTACTGGAGAAAGAAAGCATGAGCAACTGGTTAGTAGACAAACTGATCCCTTCGATCATGCGTTCCGAGGTGAAGAAAAGCTCGGTGCCTGAAGGTCTATGGCACAAATGCCCGTCCTGCGACGCTGTGCTGTATCGCCCGGAGCTGGAAAAGACTCTGGATGTTTGCCCCAAGTGCAACCATCACATGCGTATCGGCGCGCGCGCGCGCATCAACTTGTTCCTCGACGCAGATGGCCGT
>JAPLSD010000215.1 GCA_026398835.1 Pseudomonas sp. | reverse complement strand
TTGATCCAATGGCGCAAGCCCGTCCTGATCGTCACCTTGCCGTTGTTGGCGTTGATGACGGTATTCACCTTCATGGTCAATATCGAAGACTCAGGGATTGCCTACTTCAAAAAAGACAGCCCGGTCCGGGTCTCGGATGAGTTCATCAACCGGGCTCATGTCGCCGGCACGTCTCCGGGCTGGATCGCCTTCGACAGCAAAACTCCGCGAGGTGTCCTGACCACCGAGGTGGTGCAGTTCCTCGACCGGCTCGACCAGTTCATCAAGTCCCAGCCGAACGTCAGTTATACCTATTCGGTGGCGACGTACGTCAAGCGCATGAACCTGGTGCTCAATGACATGAACCCCGACTATCTGCGTGTACCGCAGGCGTTGGAACGCGTGAAGTCGGTCGACGATGAGGGGCAGACGGAAACCTTTGAGGTGGACGGCAACTCGCTGATCGAGCAACACATCATGATGTTCGAGAACGGCGGCGGCTCAGACTTGCAGAACGTGCTCAATGCCGACTATTCCAAGGCGCTGACGCTTTACACCATGACCTCCTCGGTCGCCAGTGATTATCAGGACATGCTCGATCGGCTGGATGCCTGGCTGCTGGTGAACAAGCCGGCCAACCTGCAAGTGACCCATGCCGGTACGCCCTACATCTGGACCGGAGTGTTGCAGGAAATCACCCAGGGCCAGGTGTTGAGCTTCTCCCTGGCGCTGCTGGTGGTCACGCTGATGATGATGTACTGGTTGAAGTCGGTACGCCTGGGGATTCTTGGCATGCTCACGCTGCTGACCACCTCGGTGACGGTCTATGGCTGTATGTACCTGTTGGACATCGAGCTGAATATCGGCACGACGCTGGTGACGTTCCTGGTGGTGGGGGTGGTCGATTACGCCGTACACCTGCTGTCGCGGATCAAGTTGCTGGTTCAGCAAGGCGTGCATGTCGATGAGGCGATTCTCGCGGCCATGCACAGCGTCGGGCGTTCGACCGTGGTCAACGTGGTGATTTTTTCGGTGGGGTTCCTCGCGTTGCTGTTTTCCGCCTACAAGCCGGTCGTTGACCTGGGAACGTTGGTGGCGCTGGCGCTATTCTCCAGCGGGGTAATGACTATCTTGCTGGTGACATTGATTTCGCCGTGGTTCTTCGCCGCGATCGTGCCTGAGCCACCGGTGGGTGAGCGCGAGCACCCACTGCGTGACGGCGCGTTGAGTTAAGCACGAGGGCTGCTGTCGCAACGGGTTACGCCGGCATTGGGTTTTCAGTAACCACTCATTGCCGGCGTGCCTTGGCAGCGCAACGCGGGTTAATAGCCGTTTCAGTTCTGTGCAGTGGGTTGACGGTATTCAGGCGGTTTTGGCGATGTGTTCGAACTGGCATTGATTCTGGGCGTCCTTGAGGCTGGCTTCGAATTCGACCAACCCCGCGTGCACCTGCTGCAACGCTTCAATCTGGGTCATCAACTCCTGTTTTTTGTCCGCAATAGCCTTGTTCGCCAGGTCCCATGGCAGTTCCTGGCCCCGGTGATCCTGCAGGATCGCCTGCATTTCCTTGAGCTTGAAACCGAGTTGCTGGGCGCACTTGATGAACGTCAGCAGCTCAACGCTCTGCTGGCTATAGATTCGATATTTACCTTCGCGCTGTGGCGGCGGTAACAAGCCGATTTCTTCGTAGTGCCGGATACTCTTGACCGTCGTGCCCGACAGCTGGGCGGCTTTGCCGATATACATGAAAAGTCCTTTTTTATGTGCAGAAAGAGGCCGAGCGTTCACGCGCCTGTATCCATGGCTCCACGGATGGGCACGCTGTGGCGCGGCATCTTTACACAAGCCTGTCGAGGCTGGAACCCGGATGGGTCAAATGGCGGGGGGATGGGATGAAGGCAGGAACAAGGCTGGCATCGCCCGTTGCAAGGCGATGCTGCACCGTGTGAGGGATTCAGTGGCTGGCGATAGCCTGAGCTTGCTTGAGCCAGGCGTCCCTTTGTGTCGACTTCGAGCCGAGGATTGGGCCAAACGTCAGGGTCTTTAATGGCTTGATGCCACAGAACTCCAGCGTGGTCTTGCGCATCTGGTGCAGCCCAGGCATGCGGTAGACCCACTTGTAGTACCACGGCGGAGTGTCCATGGTGACCAGCAAGTGAGCGGTTCGTCCTTTCAGGAGTTTGTCTGGAAAGGCTTTGCCTTTGCGGTATTTGAAGGCAAAGCCGGGCAGGAAAACCCGGTCGAAAAAGCCTTTCATCAAGGCCGGAATACCGCCCCACCAGATCGGATAGACAAACGCCAGATGTTCAGCCCAGGTGATATCGGCCTGGGCTTTGAGCAGATCGGGTTCCAGCATTTGGACCAGGTTGTAACCATCGTGCAGCACCGGGTCGAAGCTCAGAGCATCGAGGCGTAAAAGGCGCACGTCATGTCCGGCACTTTTTGCGGCCTCGACATAGGTGTCGGTCAGGGCTCCACAGAAACTATCGGTTGAGGGGTGACCCAGAATCACCAGTACTCGCTTGCTCATCAGACCTGCTCCGGAAAATAGAACCCTCAGGGTAGAGTCTGCCCCTAACGGGAGAGTCAATGGGTGGCTGACTCAGCAGACAAGGCCTCAAGCAAGGCCCTGGCATAACCGGGCAGGTTGTCGAACGAGCGTGCGCACAGCAGCAGTTTTCGCTGAGCCCAGTCTTCCT
>JAPLSD010000022.1 GCA_026398835.1 Pseudomonas sp. | reverse complement strand
GTTTTTGGGCGTGTTACTCAAGCGCGTTGGCTGGATCGACGACAACTTTATCCACACCGCGTCGGCACTGGTGTTCAACGTCACCATGCCGGCGTTGTTGTTTCTGGGCATCCTGCATGCCGATCTGCACTCAGCGTTGCAGCCGTCATTACTGATCTATTTCGCCATCGCCACGCTGATCGGTTTTGCCATTGCCTGGGGCTGGGCGATCTGGCGTTGCCCACTGGAAGATCGCGGGATCTACACTCAGGGCGCTTTTCGCGGCAATAACGGCGTCATCGGTCTCGCACTGGCGGCGAGCATGTATGGCGACTACGGGATTTCCCTCGGGGCGATTCTCGCGGGGTTGGTGATCCTGTTCTACAACACCCTTTCGACCATTGTGCTGGCGGTCTACAGCCCGGTGATCAAGTCCGATCCGTGGAGCATCTTTAAAAGCGTGCTCAGTAACCCGCTGATCATCAGCGTGTTTGCCGCCGCGCCCTTTGCCTGGTTCCAGATTGGTTTGCCCCACTGGCTGGAAACCTCCGGCGGGTATCTGGCGCAGACGACGTTGCCACTGGCACTGATCTGCATCGGTGGCACGCTATCGCTGGCGGCGTTGCGCAAAAGTGGTGAGCTGGCATTGAGCGCAAGCCTGGTGAAGATGATCGGTTTGCCGGTGTTGGCTACGTTTGGGGCCTGGCTCTGCGGCTTTCGCGGGGCGGAGTTGGGGATTCTATTTCTGTATTTCGGCAGCCCGACTGCCGCCGCCAGCTTCGTCATGGCCCGGCAGGCCAACGGCAATCACGAGTTGGCGGCCGCGATTATTGTGATCACCACGTTGATGGCGGCGGTGACCACCAATATCGGGATCTTCTTATTGCAGTGGGGTGGGTGGATCTAAATGATTTTGTGTCGTGTATAGAACCTGTGGCGAGGGAGCTTGCTCCCGCTGGGTCGCGCAGCGGCCCTAAAATCGGCAACAACGTTCATCAGGTAGAACTGAGCGGCAGGCTTTACGACTGCTTCGCAGCCGAGCGGGAGCAAGCTCCCTCGCCACAAAGGCCCATCATTGGCTACTCGGCCTTCTGATACGTATCAATCACTTCCTGCGCCGCACGAAACGCATCGATTGCAGCCGGCACACCGGCATACACCGCGCAGTGCAGCAGCGCTTCACGAATCTCTTCCACGGTGCAGCCGTTATTCAGTGCGCCGCGCACGTGGCCTTTCAATTCCTGCGGGCACTTCAACGCTGTGAGGGCGGCGAGGGTGATCAGGCTGCGGGTTTTCAGCGGCAAACCTTCGCGGTTCCAGACGCTGCCCCAGGCGTGCTCGTTGACGAAGTCCTGCAGTGGCTGGGTGAACTCAGTGGCATTGCCCAGTGCACGGTCGACGAAGGCATCGCCCATCACTTGGCGACGCATTTCGACGCCGGCTGCTTTTGAAAACGTAGGCTTTTGGTCGGTCATAGCGATTCCCTCTTGTGTTGACGGCGCCAGGCGCGCAGTGACGTGAACAACAAAAACGCCACCAGCGCCGGCAGAACGAAAAACAGCATCAAGTGTTCCAGCTTGCCGGCCAGCGGCATGCCGGTGGTGAACGACACCACATGCAGCCCATAGGCCAGATACAAGCTCAGAAACAGCAATCCTTCCGCGCGGGTAATCCGGTAGCCCGAATAGAACACTGGCAGACACAGCACGGCGACTCCGAGCATCACCGGCAGGTCGAAATCCAGCGCATTGGGCGACACGGATAAAGGTGTTGGCGCCACCAGCGCGGTGATGCCCAGAACCCCCAGCAGGTTGAACAGGTTGCTGCCGATCACATTGCCCACGGCAATATCACGTTGACCGCGCACGGCCGCAATCAGCGAGGTGGCAAGTTCCGGCAGTGAGGTGCTGACGGCAATGATGGTCAGCCCGATGATCCGTTCTGATAACCCAAGGTTGGTAGCCACTTCGACCGCAGCACCGAGCAGCAGATGACCAGCAAACGCCAGCAGCGCCAAGCCGCAGAGCATGATCACCAGGCTGCGCAACCACGGCGCGCGAGCCTTGGCAGTAGCGTCGTCGTGGTTTTGCTGAGGGCGGGCAGAATGCCGCGACTGGCGCAGCAACAACCCGAGATACAGCACCAGTGCCGTCAGCAGCACCAAGCCATCGAGTGGCGTCAGCTCTTCGTTGTAGGCCAGTACGAATACCAGCAGGCTGGCGCCGATCATCAGCGGGATGTCCAGCCGCACCAGCTGCCGGGAAACCCGCAGAGGAATGATCAGTGCCGACAGGCCCAGAGTGACGAGGACGTTGAAGATGCTGCTGCCGATTACGCTGCCGACGGCGATGTCGGTGTTTTCCGAGAGGGTCGCTTGCAAGCTCACAGCCATCTGCGGTGCGCTGCTGCCGAAGGCGACGATGGTCAGGCCGATAATCAGCGGACGAACTTTCAGTCGGGCGGCCAGACGTACGGCGGCGCGCACCAATAGCTCGGCACCAGCGATCAATAACACCAGGCCGCTGAGTAACTGAATCACGCTGAGCAGCGGTAAGCCGGTTAATCCGAAAATGGTCGGGGCTCCAGGGTCAATCGCTGAGGCTTTGCACTCGAACCCTTGCGGTGCCGTTGCGCAGCATCCCCAGTTGTTCGGCGGCCGCGCGTGACAAGTCGATCAAGCGGCCGCGGACATGCGGCCCGCGGTCGTTGATCCGTACCACCACGGTCTTGTCGTTGTTCAGGTTAGTGACTTTCACTCGTGTGCCGAACGGCAGTTGGCGATGAGCAGCGGTCAGGGCGTGCTGGTTAAAGGGCTCGCCACTGGCGGTACGTTTGCCCTGATGCTTGGCACCGTAAAAGGACGCGCCGCCCGTTTCGTCATAGCCGCGCGGATCGATGTCATGACTGGCACAACCGGCCAGCAGAGAGAGCAGGGCACAAGCGCTAAGTAGACGCTTCATAGGGGATTCCCGAAGTTGATCGTTCGCCGATCGTTCCCACGCTCCTGCGTGGGAATGCCTCACTGGACGCTCCGCGTCCGCTTTGTGACGCACAGCGTCACGGGCTGCATTCCCACGCAGAGCGTGGGAACGATCACTGTGGTCAGCCTTCGAGCTTGCTTTTCAGCAGTTCGTTGACCTGTTGCGGGTTGGCTTTGCCTTTCGAGGCTTTCATCGCCTGACCGACGAAGAAGCCGAACATCTTGCCGCGTTTGGCTTCATCAGCCGCGCGGTACTGTTCGACCTGTTCGGCGTTGGCCGCGAGCATCTCGTCGAGCACTTTGGAGATTTCGCCGCTGTCGGTCACTTGCTTCAGGCCGCGCTTCTCGATGATCTCGTCCGCGCTACCTTCGCCGTTGGCCATGCCTTCGAAGACCATCTTGGCGATTTTGCCGGAGATGGTGTTGTCCTTGATGCGCAGCAGCATACCGCCCAACTGCTCGGCTGACACCGGAGCTTCGTCGATTTCCAGGCCCTGTTTGTTCAACAGGCTGCCCAGTTCGACCATGACCCAGTTGGCCGCCAGTTTGGCGTCGCCACCGATGCTCACGACTTTCTCGAAGTAATCCGCTTGCTCACGGCTCGTAGCCAACACGCTGGCGTCGTAGACCGACAGACCGAATTGTTCCTGGAAGCGCTCGCGTTTCTGCGGTGGCAATTCCGGCAAGGTGGCGCGGATGTCGGCGAGGAACGAATCCTCGATGACCACCGGCAACAGGTCCGGATCGGGGAAGTAACGGTAGTCGTTGGCTTCCTCTTTGCTGCGCATGGCGCGGGTTTCGTCTTTGTTCGGATCGTACAGGCGGGTCTGCTGAATGACCTTGCCGCCGTCTTCGATCAGCTCGATCTGACGACGCACTTCAGTGTTGATCGCCTTTTCGATGAAGCGGAACGAGTTGACGTTCTTGATCTCGCAGCGCGTGCCGAACTCAACCTGGCCTTTAGGGCGGATCGAGACGTTGCAATCGCAGCGCAGCGAACCTTCGGCCATGTTGCCGTCACAGATGCCCAGGTAACGCACCAGCGCGTGGATCGCCTTGACGTAAGCCACGGCTTCCTTGGCGCTGCGCATGTCCGGCTCGGAGACGATCTCCAACAGCGGCGTGCCGGCGCGGTTCAGGTCGATGCCGGTGGCACCGTTGAACTCTTCATGCAGGCTTTTGCCGGCGTCTTCTTCCAGATGCGCGCGGGTGATGCCGACACGTTTGACGGTGCCGTCTTCCAGCGCGATGTCCAAATGGCCTTTGCCGACGATCGGCAATTCCATCTGGCTGATCTGGTAACCCTTGGGCAGATCCGGGTAGAAGTAGTTTTTGCGGGCAAACACGTTGTGCTGGCCGATTTCGGCATCGATGGCCAGGCCGAACTTGACCGCCATGCGCACCGCTTCCTGGTTTAGCACCGGCAAGACGCCGGGCATGCCCAGGTCTACCAGGCTGGCCTGGGTGTTGGGCTCGTTGCCAAACGTGGTGGCGCTACCGGAGAAAATCTTCGATTGGGTGGCGAGCTGGGTATGAATCTCCAGCCCGATCACGACTTCCCATTGCATGTGTTTCTCCTCAGAAGCCTGTTGGGGTGCGCGTGTGCCAGTCGGTGTTCAACTGGTACTGGTGCGCAACGTTGAGCAGGCGGCCTTCCTGGAAATACGGGGCGAGCAATTGCACGCCGACCGGCAAGCCATCGACAAAACCGGCTGGCATGGACAAGCCCGGCAGACCGGCGAGGTTGGCGGTGATGGTGTAGACATCTTCCAGATACGCAGCGACCGGGTCGCTGCTCTTGGCGCCGATTTTCCAGGCCGGGTTAGGCGTGGTCGGGCCGAGGATGATGTCGACCTCATTGAAGGCCGCCATGAAGTCGTTCTTGATCAGGCGACGAATCTTTTGCGCCTTCAGGTAGTAGGCGTCGTAGTAACCGGCCGACAGCGCGTAGGCACCGACCATGATCCGGCGCTGCACTTCCGCGCCGAAACCTTCACCGCGCGAACGTTTATAAAGGTCGGTCAGGTCTTTCGGGTCTTCGCAGCGATAGCCGAAACGCACGCCGTCAAACCGCGACAAGTTGGAGGACGCTTCTGCCGGGGCGATCACATAGTACGCGGGGATCGCGTGCTGCATGTTCGGCAGGCTGATTTCCTTGATCACTGCGCCGAGCTTTTCCAGCTCTTTGACGCTGTTGTGGATCAGCTCGGCGATGCGCGGGTCGAGACCGGCGCTGAAGTATTCTTTCGGCACACCGATGCGCAGGCCTTTGAGTGAACCGTTGAGGCTGGCGCTGTAATCCGGCACTGGCTCGTCGATGCTGGTGGAATCCTGCGGGTCGAAGCCCGCCATGCCTTGCAGCATGATTGCGCAGTCTTCAGCGGTGCGCGCCAACGGGCCGCCCTGATCGAGGCTGGAGGCGTAAGCGATCATGCCCCAGCGCGAAACGCGACCGTACGTCGGTTTCAGGCCAGTGAGGTTGGTCAGTGCCGCCGGTTGGCGGATCGATCCGCCGGTGTCGGTACCGGTTGCGGCAGGTAACAGACGAGCGGCAACCGCCGCCGCCGAACCACCGGACGAACCGCCGGGTACGTGTTCGAGGCTCCACGGGTTTTTGACAGCGCCGTAGTAGCTCGACTCGTTGGCCGAGCCCATGGCGAATTCGTCCATGTTGGTCTTGCCCAGGGTCACGGCCCCGGCAGCGGCCAGTTTTGCGACCACGGTGGCGTCGTACGGTGCCTTGAAGTTGTCGAGCATCTTCGAGCCGCAGCTGGTGCGAATGCCCTGAGTGCAGAACAAGTCTTTATGGGCGATCGGCGCGCCGAGCAGGGCGCCGCTCTCACCGTTCGCGCGGCGTACGTCAGCAGCCTTGGCCTGCGTCAGCGCGAGATCTTCGGTGATGCTGATGAAACTGTTGAGCTGGGGGTCGAGCTGGGCGATACGCGCCAGCAACACTTTGGTCAGCTCTTCAGAAGAAAACTTTTTGTCGGCGAGTCCGCGGGCGATCTCGGCCAGAGTCAATTGATGCATTGCAGGCTCTTTCCCTTTAGTCGATGACTTTCGGAACCAGATACAGGCCGTTTTCGACCGCTGGTGCGATGGACTGATAGGCCTCGCGATGATTGGATTCAGTCACGACGTCTGCGCGCAGGCGTTGGCTTGCTTCCAGAGGGTGGGCCAGAGGCTCGATACCGTCGGTATTCACAGCCTGCATTTCATCGACCAGGCCGAGAATACTGTTCAGGGCGGAAGTAATATGTGGAAGATCGGCATCATTGAGGCCAAGACAGGCCAAATGAGCGATTTTTTCCACGTCGGAGCGTTCAAGCGCCATGGGATTCTCCAGTGGAAAACAGAACGGATGCTGTCCGTGTGTTAGATTGTCGGAACACTACCGCATTTCTACGGTCATATGGCCGCGATTGTGGGGGTTGGTGCACAGAAAAGCGGCCAATTTAACATATTGGCGCCTTGCCCAAAATCCCTGTCGTTGTTAGAGTTTGCCGCACTTTTTTACCCACGCGTTGCCTAGGGTCCTTTCCCCATGTTCAAGAAACTGCGTGGCATGTTTTCCAGCGATCTTTCCATTGACCTGGGCACTGCCAACACCCTTATTTACGTGCGCGAGCGCGGAATCGTCCTGAATGAACCATCAGTTGTGGCAATTCGGACGCACGGTAACCAGAAAAGTGTCGTTGCTGTCGGCACCGAGGCCAAGCGCATGCTCGGCCGTACACCGGGCAACATTGCTGCCATTCGTCCGATGAAGGATGGCGTGATCGCCGACTTCAGCGTTTGCGAAAAG
>JAPLSD010000313.1 GCA_026398835.1 Pseudomonas sp. | reverse complement strand
GCCAACATATTGGTTGGCAGCCGTTACGAAACCTTGAACGTCTACCTCTATTCCGTGCGCTCCACCAGCGGCCATTTTATGAGTGCCGTGGTGATGAGCTATTTCATATTTACGCTGGGCGTGACCTGGGTTGCCACCCGCTTGAGTCGATAGGACTGTGCGATGAATTATCTTGAAGTATCCAACTTGTCGAAATACTTCGGCAAAGGCCCGGGCAAGACCCGCGTGTTTGACGATATCAATTTCAATATCAAGGAAGGCGAACTGGTGACCCTGCTCGGTCCCAGTGGCTGCGGCAAGTCGACCTTGTTGCGCTGTATCGCCGGTTTAACTGACGTCGATAGCGGCCAGATTCATGTGGCGGGAAATAACATTACCCATTTTGCTCCGCAAAAACGCGGCATCGGCATGGTATTCCAGAGTTATGCGTTGTTTCCGAATCTGACGGTGATGGGCAATATTGCCTTCGGCCTGAAAATGCAGGGCGTTTCTGTCGATGAAACTTTCCAGCGGGTGACCGACGCGGTACGCCTGGTTGAATTGCAGGGGCACGAGAACAAATTCGTGAGTCAGCTCTCCGGCGGCCAGCGTCAGCGTGTCGCCCTGGCGCGGGCATTGGTGGTGCGGCCACGCATCTTGCTGCTGGATGAACCGCTGTCGGCACTGGATGCACGCATCCGCAAGAACTTGCAGGAAGAGATCAGACGGATCCAGTCGCAGCTGAAACTGACGACCATTTTCGTGACCCACGATCAGGAAGAAGCGCTGATGCTGTCCGACCGCATCATTGTCATGGATGGCGGTCGCATCGTGCAGGAAGGGAGCGCTGAGACAATCTACACCCGCCCAGCCAATGGTTTTGTAGCGCGCTTCATGGGCAGCTACAACCTGCTGGATGCCAGCCAGGCGGAACAACTGCTTGGCCTGCACATACAAGGACAACTGGCAATCCGGCCGGAAGCGATCCATGTGGCGCAAGCCGGTCGCAGCTATGGCCCACATCTGGGCGCGCCGTGCAGCGCCACGGTACGCCACCATCAACTGCTCGGTAACGTCATTCGTTACCACGTCGATGCGCAAGGCTGCTCGTTGATGGTCGATATGCTCAATCGCAGTTCAGAATCCTTGCTGCCGGCAGGCGCGCGGCTCGACCTGCTGTTCAATCGTGAAGAACTGCAGGAGGTCGCATGACGATTTTGGCTATTTTTGACATGGACGACACCATTATCGATTGCGATAGCTCCAGTCTCTGGCTGCGCTATCTGGTGCAGCGCGGTGTGGCAGCAGCCGACATGCTGGTCACCGAGCAGGCGATGATGCAAGCCTATCATCTGGGCGAACT